>JAEDOB010000147.1 GCA_016302225.1 Oscillospiraceae bacterium
ATAGGCGCATACTTGTTTATAAACTCTTCTACCTTCGCTTCGTAGCGGTCGGTGTTTTCGTAAAGGCTTGCGGCGTGTCCCGCATTTTCAACTATCATCATATCCTTCGGTGCGGCACAGGCAACGTAGTTTTTCTCGCTCATCCATGTGGGAACAAAATCATCGTCCTTGCCGTGGATAAACAGTGTGGGTATCTTTGTTACATTCATAGCGTCAAGGGTGGAATAATCCTTGAAGCCGTAGCCTGCCTTTTTGCGGCACATGGCGTCGTTGATGTTCATTACGGGGAATGGCGGCAGGTGGTAATCTCTCTTTAAGATATGCGCAAAAACGTCATAGGGGGACGTAAACGCACAGTCCGCAACAATAGCCTTGACATTTTCGGGAATATCGGGAAATCCCGAAGTCATAAGCACCGTTGCACCGCCCATGGAAACGCCGAACAGTATAATTTTCTTATCCTCGCCGAAACGCTTTACGGCATATTTTATCCATTCCAGACAATCGTATCTGTCAAGAATGCCGAAGCCTATGTATTTTCCTTCGCTCTTGCCGTGTGCCCTGTTGTCAACGATAAGGCAGTCTGCGCCCTTTTCCAGGAAAAATTTGCAGATGGAAGGGCAGTCGTTCATACCCATGCTTGTATAGCCGTGGAAGCCGATAACAATAGTGTCCGAGGGCTTATCTGCGGGGAAATAGTCGCCGTGGAGAGTTAAATCGTCCCTTGATTTTATGGTGATATGCTCGGAGGTGCGTTCAAGTATCCATTCCTTTCGGGGACGAATTATCTTGCGGTATTCCTCCCATTTTGCCATATCAGCCATTTCGTCAAGATTTACACAAACCTGATCCTGACGGGGAATGACCTTGTTAAAAAGCGTAAGTGCGCCCGCTGTTGCACCCGCCGCACCCAGCAGAGCGACGCCGCCGACTATTGCGGCAATTGATGTGCCATTCATATGTAAAACTGCTCCTTTCGATTTTTTTCGACCGTCGGTCGGATTTCACTGTTTTCATAATATCACACTTTCGACCGACGGTCAAGTATTTTTTTCAAAAAATCTTGTCAACGGTAAAATTTTGTGTTACAATAACATTGTAAACGAAAACAGGCACCGATTTACTGTGAGAATATCCAAAGGAAGCGTCAGGAAACTATGAAAACCGACAAGAAAGAACTTATTTTTAAAGCCACCGAGGAGCTTATCTCCGAAGCCGCTTATAATGATATAACCGTCGATGCCATTGCAAAGAAAGCGGGCATTGGCAAGGGCAGCGTCTATTACTATTTCAAGAGCAAGGACGAGATAATCTACGCCGTTGTGGAAAGAAGCTACCGCCGTGCTATCAGGGACTTTTTTGAGAATATACATAACCGTCCCGAAACATCGGCTCTCGAAAAGATGAAGCTGCTTTTTTACAGCATAATCAAGCAGGATTACAGCAACAATGAAAAGAATATGCTGCATAAGCTGAATCTCCACGAGGACCCCGATATTCATCATAAGATAAATGTCGCCGCCATTCAGGAGATAGCCCCCGTGGTGGAGCAGCTGATGTATGAGGGCATTGCCGAGGGCACTATACACTCCGAAACGCCCAAGGAAAGCGCAGAGGTCATTGTTGCGGTGCTTACCTATTTTCTGGACAGGTCAATGTATTCGGAAGATCCGCAGGTAATGCTCAACAGAATGAAGCTTATCTCCGAGGTCATGGAAACCTGTCTGAAAGCGGAGAAGGGAAGCTTTGACTACCTTTACAAGCTCAACTGACACCGAATGTGGAATGTTGAGTTATGAGTGTTGAATGTTGAGTGATTATAGCAGTACTTAAAAATATCCTAACACACTTGTAGGGGACGGGTTTCCCGTCCCGCAGTTACCGATAGAAGGTATGAAACTGCGGGCGGGGAAACCCCGCCCCTACAATAAAGTTATTTTTATGGATTGCTATAGTTAATGTGAAAAAGCCATATCTCACTAAAAACCGAACACATATAATTCAACACTCAACACTTAACATTCAACATTATTAAGAAAGGGAAATTGAATGAAAAAATATCTGAAAACTGCGGGAAATGTTATTATTGTTATCGGGATTTGTGCGCTGCTTTTTTGCTGTGTTCCCGGCAGAGATAATATTATTGCCAATATTATCGACACATTTACCTATAAGGAGATAGAATTCACCGAGCCCACAAAGGAGCAGATGCTGTCCGATTTTGACTATATGCTGGACGTTCTCAAAACCGGTATACCAAACATCTCCGAAAGCGAAAAGCTCTACGGCTTTGACTTTGACGAGAAATGCGCAAAATACCGTGAAATGGCGGAGAAATGCGAAAACGGCTATGACTTTTACACACTCTGCAATGCCGTGCTTGCGGACGTTCCCAACTGCCACACCTATATGAGCTATATGCAGTCCAGCTACATTGCGTCGCAGCTGTGCTTTAATGCGGAGCACGTCCGTTTCCGACCGAATATAGGCGGCATTGCGGACGCATGGAACAGGTATCTCGGCGAAAAAACAGAACAGCTTTATGACAGGGACAATTCCGCACTTTTCCTTTACTGCGACGGGCACTATATGAACATTGAATACGAAAAGCCCGAGCTGCGTGAAAAATTCGGTCAGGAGATACTTGAAATTAACGGCAGACCCGTTTCCGAATTTGTGAACGAGCACCTGTTTTACTCAAAGCTCAGCTACGATTTCAAGAACAATATCCCCTACCGTGACAATATTTCCTTTAACCTGACAGACGGCGAGGAGCTGGACGCTCTTGTCCTCTGCGACGACGGCACTACAAAGAATATCAAGCTTTTTTACAGCCTTGAACGTGAAACTGCCTTCAATGAAGCGGCGGCATATGCAGCCCTCAGCGATTACGATTTTGAGGAGGCTATGCAGGAGGTGGACGAGGAGTCCTATACTCTTGTTTACACCGAGGAAACAGACACTCTCTACGCCGAATTCAAAAGCTTTGACTATTTTGACGGCGAAAAGCTTAAAGCGGAAATGAAAGGGTATGCCGAATGCCGTCATATCATCCTTGATGTCCGTGAAAATGGCGGCGGAATAACCGGCTTCTGGGAGAAAAACATTTACGCTCCCCTGTTCAAGGATAAGCTGATAATCGACAACGAGTCCTATCTTGAACTTAACAAGTACAACCGAAACCCCTTCGGCGACTTGCTTGAAAGCCTTTATTATTCCCACGAAAAAATAACGGCAAGAGAACTTCCCTTTGAAACAAACAACGCATACAGCTGGTACAAATTCAGCGAATATAACGAATATGACGGAGAATATGACGGTGAAACTCCTGTTGAGGACAGGGATATTTACATTCTGTCGGGACGAAACTCCGCCTCTCTCACCGACGAATTTATCTACTATTTCAGCAAAAACGGACTTGCGACCATAGTCGGCGAAAACACCAAGGGCGAGGGTATCGCACCCACCTATATGTGTCAGGCAATGCCCGAAACGGGGCTGGTTTTCAACTATTCCCCCTTTGTCGCCATCAATTCGGACGGAAAGGATAACTCCGTTTACTGCTCCGCCCCCGATATTTACGTGACTCTCAGCCGTGATGACTATGTTATAAACCGCAAGCTGCGTTTGGAGGGCAAGGACACTCTCGAATATGAAAACCGCCTTTTGTGGGACACCGAGCTGAAATATGTTCTGGACAAAATTGCGGCGGATATTGATGATATGCCCGCCGTTGCGGCGTAATAAATATGAAATAGCCCAAACAAACTTTGTAGGGGACGGGTTTCCCGTCCCGCATTTACCGATAGAACTTTTGTAACTTGCGGGCGGGGAAACCCCGCCCCTACAAAACGGGTATTTTTTGTGGATTGCTATAATGAAAAGGAACATTAAAAATTATGCAGAATGATTTCAAATTCAAAGTAAATTTAGGCGGAATGATAGATATTCTGTCAAACCACCTTTACAGCAGCCCCGACGTTTTCGTCCGTGAACTGATGCAGAACGGCGTTGACGCCATCTCCGCCCGTCAGACCGCCGACAAGCAGTTTCCCGAAAACGGCGGGCTTATCACCGTAGAGATCGACGAGGGGAAAACCATTCGCTTTACCGACAACGGCACGGGACTGACCGAGGAGGAAATTCACCGTTTTCTGGCAGTTATCGGACAGTCCTCAAAGCGTGATATTGAAGAAGGTATGATAAACGCCGATTATATCGGACGGTTCGGCATAGGTCTGCTGTCCTGCTTTATGGTGACGGACGAGATACTTATCCGCACCCGCTCCTTCCGTCAGCCCGACATCTGCATCGAGTGGCACGGCAGACCCGACGGTACATACACTATCCGTCCCGCCCTCAGAGAATGTGAGATAGGCACGGAAATTGTCATAAGGGCAAAGCAGGGCGCAGAGGACTATTTCACCGAGGAACGTGTCAGCGAGCTTATACTTTACTACGGACTGCCCCTGCCCTTCCCCGTCTGCATAAAAAAGGGAGAAAAGCTTACACGGATAAACACTCTCCCCGCCGTATCGGGCAGCACAAGGGAAAGCGTTATGCAGCTGGGCACGGCGCTTTTCGGGGAGAATTTCATCGACTTTATCCCGCTGGAGTCCAAGTCGGGGCTGTTCAGCGGGGCGGCGTATATCCTGCCATATTCCGTGGCGGCAAATTCCGAGCAGAAGCACCGAATTTATCTGAAAAATATGCTCCTTACCGAGGACGGCAAGTCTATCCTGCCGAAATGGGCGTTTTTCGTCCGCTGCTTTTTCAATACGGCAAAGCTGCGTCCCACGGCGTCCCGTGAGGATTTTTACGATGATGACAATCTGAAAACCGCAAGAAAGGAGCTGGGGGAATGTATCAGCAAATATCTGATGCGAATTTCACGGACAAATCCCCCGCTGCTAAAGCGCATAGTGACTGTCCACAGCCTTGCGGTAAAATCCATTGCCGCCGAGGACGACGAGCTTTTTAATGTTTTCATGCCCCATCTGACCTTTGAAACCTCTCTGGGCGAAATGACGGGCAGCGAGATTCGCAGCTTTTCGGGACGGATAAGCTATACCCCCGAGCTGGACAGGTTCCGTCAGCTTTCGTCCATTTTCAGGGCGCAGGGCGAGCTTCTGGTCAATGCGGGTTATGTCTACGAAACTGCGCTGATACAAAAGCTTTCCGAGAAAAACGCCTTTGCGGACATTAAGGAAGTCGAGGACAGCGACATTGAAGGCATTCTCTCCGAACCCGACGGTGTTGACCGAGAAACAGTAAGACGCTTTGAACAGGCGGCAAATGACGCCGTTTCCGACGGGGAAATTTTCTGTTCCCTGAAAAGCTTCTCCCCCGAACAGCTGCCTGCCCTGTTTGTCACCGATGAAAATGCACGTATCCTGCGGGACATAAAGCGGTCAAAGGCGGCTGGGCTTGACATATTTTCAGAGATGCTGGACGCATTCAGCGAGGAATTTGAGGGGCTGGGACACTCTACCTTGTATTTCAACGCAAACAATCCGCTGGTGAAAAAGCTTATCTCCACCGACCGTGAGGAAAAGCTGAAGGCGGCGGCTGCGGTGCTGTATGTTCAGTCGCTTTTGTCGGGGGGACACCCGGTTAAGGCGAAGGAGATGGAGCTGCTTAATAACGGGCTGCTGACCCTGCTAGACTGAATATAAAAGTTTCGTCCACCTTTTCTAAAGGTGGCATGGGGTCAATTTTAAAATCAAAGATTTTAAAATCTGGGGCAGCGCCCCCGTCGCCTCCGCAGAGGCGAAATCCCCTAAACTAACAGCCAAAACAAAGCAACATCAAAGCGCACAAAATCAACAGCCCAAAAAGCACCGCACACAAAAATAACAGTAAAGCCACCATCTAACAACAATCACAAAAGCAACAAAAACCATCAAGGTGTGCGGTGCTTCGTGATAAAAATTAAGGCGTCCACGCCTTAAAAATTTTTCACACCGCCGATAGGCGGCAAGGGTTCCACACAAACTATGGAAAAAACG
>JAEDOB010000148.1 GCA_016302225.1 Oscillospiraceae bacterium
GGGTTTGTTGTGTCCCCCGCCCATATAGGTTCCCCCTCTGCGGGAGAGCCACAAAGTTACGAAGGTCACAAAAGCGGTTGAGGGAAAAGAAAGTGTAGATTTTCCAATACGCTCCGCAAGAATATATTTGCAATAAACGTCAGCGTTACAGCTACAAAATCAGTTATAGGTTGATTAAATATTAGTATTAGGGTATTTTTATGTACCGCTATAATATCCACTGCAAAAAAGGGAACGCACCGCAAGGCACGTCCCCCCTAAAGATCACATTGGAATAGGCTTTATCTCCCCGCCGTCCTCGGTCAGGAGCACCTTTACCCATTGGTCGGAAACATTGTAAACGGAGTCGTTTATGACCACCTTAACGCCGGGATAAAGCTGCTTGTGACACGCCACAGCAAGGCTCTGCTTGTTCTGCAAATACTGATTTATCTCCTTGATACGCTTCTCGTGGGCACCCTTGTCGCAGTTGAGCTTAATGCGCTCCTTAACGGCGGCAGTCAGCATCTCTTCCCTTTCGGGCGGGAGAACGGCACCCTGCTTTTTCTTTTCGTTGAGGAAATCCACCACCTGCTTTAAGGTAGTCATTCTTGTGACTATCTTGGCAATTTCCTTTTCCAGATTTTCCTTTTCCTCGGACATCATGGCATTGTCGCCGACGGTAATGCTTGTCGGCGTGTAATTCTTCGTGCCTATGACCTGAGCGTCAATATTTTGCAAAGCAATGTATTTTCCGCCCATAATAACACCTTCACCGCCCTGAGCGGTCAGTGTTCCCGCACAGTAAACGTCGCAGGTAACAAAGCTCTGCGCCTTGAGATTTCCGTCGCAGACAATCTTCGCAGACTCGCAGAAGCCTATGGTAACATCACCGTGAGCCGTAATATTTGAGTTTATGCAGCCCTTCTTGATAACGACCTCCTGCCCCGCTTCAATGACCGCACCCGTAACATTTCCGTCAACGTGAATGCTTTTCTGAGAGGACACCTTAAAGCCCTCCAGCACCTCGCCCTTTATGACGATGTCGCCGATAAAGTCGATGTTTCCCACAGAAGCGTCAACGTCGCCCTTAATGGTAACGGTGCTGTCAATGGAAAAGCAGCCGCCCGAGAATTTCAGATGACCGTTGCAGGCAGCAAGTATCTGCGTTCCGGGGGTGTTGAGCATAGTGTTCTGACCAAGGGTGAAGGCAGCCTTTTTGCCCCTTCTCTGCTGTACGGCAACGCCCTTTACGTCAATGCCCGGCTCGCCCTCGGTAGGCAGAGTAATGTCCGCAATGACCGTTCCTTTGAGGATATTTCTGATAAGCCCGAGATTTTTGTAATCAACAAAGCCCTTCTCGTCCTCCTTGGGAGCAAGCTCGTGGGTCTTGTCGAAATGATAGGTGACAGTTCCGTCAATGCCGTCAACGGGAGGAGTCCAGAACGCCGCCCTTATCTGCCCGACGCTTTCGGGGTTCTTGACAGCCAGCTTTATGGCATCAAAATCAATGCCGTGGCGGACACCCTTTTCGTCAAGCGCAGCTATCGCCTGTTCATAGGTGACTGCCCTGCCGCCGTTCCGGGGTTCGTAAATGCTCAGGAATGCGTCCTTGTTGCCTGTTCCGACGGTCACGGTCACATAGCCGTCAACGGGAATACCCTTTTTTTCCTCGCCGTTCATCATAGCTTCATTGTTCATATTTTCGGTCATAATATCCGCCTCGCTTTCTTTTTCTGTCTGTATTTTTTTATCTATGAAATTTGCGGGACGGGAAACCCGTCCCCTACAATAGTTTACCTGTATCTTGGGGAAATTCTATGGGATATGCAGGACGGGGAACCAAAGCTATGCTTTTTCCCCTACAAAAGTTTGTTGGATTTCCATAAAATTCAACTCTCAACCTTCAACACTCAACACTATAAAGTGAAGCTTACACATTCTTAGTAGGCTTACCCGCCGCCTTGACCTGCATAATGCCGTCAGCAGCGGAGAAGAAAACCGTCCTGCCGAAGTTTGAACCTGTTTCCTCGGCTATAATGGGGATTTTATAGGTGGCAAGCACCTTTTTGACCGCCTCCACGTTTCTTTCTCCGATATTGAAAACTGCGGAATTTGTGGCAAACATCTGCGCACCGCCCGCAATTTTCGCCGTCAGACGGGAAGCGGAGGCACCGCTCATATTCATCATCATAATAAGCTCGGTAATGCCCGTATCGGCAAATCTGCGCTTATTGTCCGAAGCGTTTGCGGACTCCTTGCTCCACGGCAGCATAATGTGCGCCAGACCTGCTATATGCTTTGTCTTGTCATAAAGACATATCCCGACGCAGGAGCCGAGAGCATATGTAACAAGGGTATCATCGCCCTTTGCAATATTAAGATCGGAAATTCCGATATTTATCAGGTTACTCATAAATTCTGCCGCCCTTTCATTTCCCTGTTACTGTATTCCCAGAACCGAGAAAAGCTTATTGAGAGAGTCAAGCTCGGGGACAAGTATCATATTGCTTCTGACCTCGTTGTCACCCATAATAAAGCTGTCGTCAATAAACAGCACCTTATCGCCTATCCTCGAAAACTCAATAGCAGGCACGCTGAGTATCGCTCCCGCCATATCCACGCAGAGGGACGGCACCGAAATGTCGATGAACATTCCCGACAATGAGGATATTGCGTTCACATAGGAAGCGGACATAATGTTTCCGACCTCGGAAATAAGAGAGGTATCCATCTCGTCCAACGCCATAATGGACAGGTTTTCCTTACCCATAATAGCCTTTGCGAGATTTGCGGCAAAGGACTCCTGAATGACGTAGAGCATCATTC
Source organism: Oscillospiraceae bacterium (assembly GCA_016302225.1). GTDB lineage: Bacteria > Bacillota > Clostridia > Oscillospirales > Ruminococcaceae > UMGS1889. The sequence continues at coordinate 2,809 of JAEDOB010000148.1, forward strand.
CCGAAATGTCGCCCGACAGCCGCACCAGCATACCGATAGCTATCTGTTCGGGGCCGCCCAGGAACTGCACAGCCTCGTCAAAGCCCAGCAATTTAACGTTGGGAACGCTGATGTCAACCATTATACCGAGCATTTCGGACAAAGAAGTTGCGGCGTTTCCCGAACCAATATTTCCTATCTCCTTCAGCACGTCCAGGTGCATGGAGCTTAAATCATCTATTTTACAGATCGCCATTAAATTACCTCCGATTATTTTCGAGATTTGCCGCTGTCAAATGTCAAAGACAATATTCACTGTCTTAAATGGTTTATGATATTCTGCAATTCGTCGTGAGTCTGAACCATTCTTACATTAGCCTGAAAGCCCCTCTGGAACTCAATTACCTTGACCATTTCCGTTCCCAGATTTACCGAGGACATTTCCAGATAGCCGTTCAGCTTCCTTGCCTCGGGGTCTGCCTGAGGTTCGCCGCTTGAACGGGTCTGCACGTAATAATTATCTCCAACGGGGTCAAGTCCGTAGGGATTATCGAAATTGTAAACACCGACAGCTTCGGTAAGGGTGTTTCTGTCAACCTCGGTGGTACCCTCAATAAACGGAATGGGGATATTGTTCCCCTCATTGTCAAGAACGTATGCGCCCCTGTTGTTCACCAGCTCCCAAACGCCCTCTGCGTTTTGGCTCATATAGAAGGAACCGTCACGTGTGTATGTGATTGAATCTCCCTCACGGACGGCAAACAGTCCCTCTGTGGCAATGGCAAAATCAAGGGGCTTTTCCGTCTGAGCAAAGCTGTCAACGCCGTACATAAGGTCGGTTTTCAGCACCCGTGAGCCGTGTCCCGTCTGGACCTCCTCATTTCGGAGCTTTCTTTCGGTATAAATAAGGTCGCCGAAGGAAGGACGGAGATGCTTGTAGCCGTTAGTGTTTATGTTGGCAACGTTGTTTGCGGTAATATCCATAGCGTCCTTTGCGGTAAATACGCCCGATGCGGACGAGTAAAAGCCTATGCTGCTCATTTCAGCTCATTCCTTTCCGAAAATCTATTTCACCCGTAGATTTCAGGGATTATGCGGGACGGGAAACCCGTCCCCTACAAGTTTGCGATACCTGTTATATCTTCATAAGGTCATTTGCAACTATCTGATTAATGCTGTTCATTATCTGGAGTGCCTGTGCGGACGCTTCAAAGTTTCTCTGATACGCCATAGCGTCAACCATTTCCTCGCCGAGATCCACATTTGAACGCTCATACGCACCCTGAATAACACGGTAATCGGCATCTGCGGGGATATTTCCTATCTGCGCCCCGTCATAGGGTCTGAACATATTGTCCCCGTAACGCTCCATATCGGTGTACTCGTCAACATAGGTAAGACCGAGGGTGTATGTCCGTCCGTCCTCGGTGGTGATAACGCCGTTTTCGGAAACGGTAAAATCGGAGGTACCCAGCGGGATGGTCTGACCGTTTGCGTCAAGGATACGTCCCGCCGTGCCCAGAGAAAGATAACCCTCCCCGTCGATGGAGAACTGTCCGTCACGGGTAAGCCAGCGTTCCCCGGAAACACGTCCCTCAATGTTAAAGAAAACATTTCCCCTAAGTGCCAGATCAAGGGGCTTGTAGGTGTATTCAAAGGTACCCTGTTCGGTGTCTGTCCAGGTGTAGTCCTGTGTTCTGTATTGGATAGTGCCCGTTTCGTTCTTTCGGCTTCTTAGGAGAAGAAGGCGTTCCTCAAAGGTGGTGGGCATGGAAAGCTCCCGCTTGTAGCCTGCGGTGCTGCTGTTGGCGATGTTATTTGTGGTAACATTCAGCGCACGTTCCTGATTGATGATATTATTTGCGGATATGTAAAAACCTCTTAGCATAAAAATCAACCTTTCAGATAATCCAGCGTATACATTTTCAGCTTTGAAACGGCCTTCGAGTGAATCTGACTTACTCTTGACTCGGAAATGTCAAGCACCTTGCCTATCTCGGAGAGCCTGAGTTTTTCGTAATAATAAAGGGAGATGACGGTTTTTTCCTTGTCGTTCAGCTTGTCTATGGCATCGGCGAGAATTTGCCGCCTTTCGTTTACCCACAGCCGCTTTTCCGCCTCCCACACGCCTTCCTCGGAGGGCACCTCGGGGAGATCGAAGCTGCCGTCGTTCATCATTTCGTCTAAAGAAATTGTCTGAGCGGCTGACGACTGAGCGGTCATATTTCGGAGCTTTTCGACAGACAAGCCCATTCTTTCGGCAATTTCCTCATCGGTAGGCTCTCTGTCAAGCTCGGTAAACAGCGCAGAAAACGCCGTGTCATAATCCTTTGCAAATTTGCGGACACTTCTCGGAATAATATCCTGCCTGCGGATATAGTCGATAACTGCGCCCCTGACCTTTACGGACGCATAGGTTTCAAACTTGACGTTCCGTGACGGGTCAAAGCTTTCTGCGGCGGCAATGAGGGCAAGAACGCCTTCGTTGATAATGTCCTCGCTGTCGGCATATTTGCAGTACATATTTCGGGTGGAAGCGGCGACGTATTTTACGACATTCATATACTGCGTAACGACCTCGTTTCGCAGTGCCGTACCGCCTGTTTCCTTATATTTTATCAGCAGCTGTTCTTTTGGTGAAAGCTCCTCGGTCTGAGAGGACATTATCTCACCTCCTGCATGGCGACCGTGCTTTTTTGTATAATTCTCCTTATTATAATTTTACACTATTTTCCCCGATTTGTCTACTGTTTTCGGAGATTTTTTCGGGAAAATCAAACAATATTATGTGGGGGACGAATCACGTCCCGCTTTTTCTGCTTTATATTGATTATCAAAACCGCCAAACTATTGTAGGGGACGGGTTTCCCGTCCCGCAGGTACTCACTATGCTTGTGGGTTTCCACTGACTTTTGTGTGACGAAAATCGAAAAGACACTTTTTCGTTAGTCTAACAAACCATTGTAGGGGACGCATCCCGTCCCGCAGGTAAGCACTATGTGTGGGTTTATCATCAATACAGTAAACATACCAAACTCACAAAAAATCACAATGGTAAGGAGTAAATCACCAAGCAAAAGCAAGCTTACAATAGAAATCAAACCCATATATCCCCACCCAAATGTAAAGCGGGGAAAAGAGGGTGGGGTGAAAGGGAAAGAGGAGTGCAGAGGG
>JAEDOB010000149.1 GCA_016302225.1 Oscillospiraceae bacterium
CAAAGGGCATTGCAAAAAGGAATGCAAAAGGAACAAGGAACGATATTGCAATTGCAAACCAAAAAACAAAGCCTACCGTCAAAGCCAGCTCAATGCCCTCATCTAAAAAGGAAAGCAGCGATACACAGTTGAATAAAAATCCTACACCCATCAGCAAAGAGCATATTCCCATTACAATTCCCCAGCCCGAAACTGCGCTTGCACAATCCTTCTGATATTCCGAAGCCAGCGAACCGCCAAAGCCAGCGGTAAAATCGGACGGTTCCTCTGAAAGAGGACATCTCAGCACCCTAAACATACCGATAGCCACAGCAACAGCCCCCGCAAAAGCAATAAGAATAGGCAGAATGAAATCTGTCATAGGAGATACAGCTGCCATAAAATCATCAAAGCTTGACACAGTTTCATCGGTAAGCACGTTATGATACTTCGACTCTATGAGCTTTTCCTGAACTATCGTCAAAACCGCAAGAATGGGGAATCCCAGCATAAATGCTGTCCTGACCGCCATGGGCATAGTTTTCTGCCCTTTTCTCGGGAAAATTGAAACCAGCACAATATAAACTACTGCAAATGCAATTGACAAAATCATATTTTTACCCCCATCAAATCATTTTTTCGGTGAACCGAGCATTTTCACAAGAGCATCCGTGCATTCGTCCTCGGTGATGATATGCGTGTCTGCCAGTTCGGGAGATATGCCGTCAAGCCGAAGCTCATACATCAGGTCTGTTACCTGCGGAACATCAAGTCCCACTGATTTCATCTCCGCCGTATGTGAAAACACCTCTGACGGAACATCATTGAGAATTACCTTGCCCCCGTCCATAACGACAATTCTGTCCGCCTGTGCCGCTTCGTCCATGTAGTGGGTGATAAGCACGATGGTGACACCCTGCTCCTTGTTCAGCCGCTTTATGGTTGACATTACCTCACGCCTGCCCTTTGGGTCGAGCATTGCTGTCGGTTCGTCAAGGACGATACATTCGGGACACATTGCGATTATTCCCGCAATGGCAACTCTTTGCTTCTGACCTCCCGAAAGCTGTGAAGGCGAATGGTCCTTATACTCGTACATTCCAACAGCCTTCAGCGCATCATCTACACGCCTGCGCATTTCCTCGGGAGGAACGCCCGTGTTTTCCAGCGCAAAAGCCACGTCCTCCTCAACGATAGTCGCAACTATCTGATTGTCGGGATTTTGGAAAACCATTCCCACCTTCTGGCGAATATCATACAGCCTTGCGGAATTTGCCGTATTTATCCCGTCAACGGAAACGCAGCCTTCATCGGGCAGCAAAATAGCATTGAAATGCTTTGCAATGGTGGATTTTCCCGAACCGTTATGCCCGAGAACCGCCAGAAATTCGCCCTTTTTAACATCAAGGTCAACACCGTCCAGAACATATGCGGCAGGCTTGCCTTCGTCATTTTCCGAAGCATAGCTAAACTTCACACCCTCTGCGGAAATTATGGTTTCGGACATTTTATCATTTCCTCTCATATCAGATATTTACGTCTTTCAGCTTGTCGGACAGCCAAACCGCAGTTGAACCGCAGGGCAGAACAAATCCGCTTTCCTCAACGGGCAGACCTATTTCATCTGCCGAAACACGTCCGCCGAATTTTCCGCCCACAGCCGTTCCCAGAATATACGCCATAACGGACGGAGAAAGTCCCGTTGTATAGCTGTTTAACAGGAAAAAGAGCGGGTCGTCCGAAAGCACTCCCGAACAAAGCTCCACCAAGTCGTAAATGCAGTCCTCCAGCTTCCAGACCTCCTGATTGGGTCCTCTGCCGTAGGAGGGCGGGTCCATGATAACAGCATCATACCGTCTGCCCCGCTTTATCTCTCTGCGGACGAATTTCTCGCAGTCGTCCACTATCCAACGAACGGGACGGTCGGACAGCCCCGAAGAAGCGGCATTGTCCCTCGCCCACTGAACCATTCCCTTTGAGGCGTCAACATGACAAACAGAAGCGCCCGCCTCCGCACAAGCCAGCGTTGCACCGCCCGTATATGCAAACAGGTTCAGCACATTTACCTCCCTGCCCGCATTGCGGATAATACCGCTCATTAAATCCCAGTTTACCGCCTGTTCGGGGAACAGTCCCGTATGCTTAAAGCCCGTGGGACGGATATTGAACACCAGATTATCATAGTGTATCTGCCAAGCCTCGGGTATCTTTCTTCGGTAATCCCACGAACCGCCGCCGCTTGACGAACGCATATATCGGGCATGGGCAGTTTTCCATAGGGGCGATTTTTCGGGAGTTTTCCATATTATCTGCGGGTCGGGACGGATAAGTGAAATATCCCCCCAAACCTCCAGCTTTTCCGAGCAGGTACAGTCCACAAGCCTGTAATCCTGCCATCTGTCGGCAATTCTCATTTTTAGCATCCTTTTCAGTTTATTTTTGCTGACCGTGAAACTTTACATTAATCCGCAGGACAGCATTCCTTTATCTTATCGGCGATCTTAACGGCAATATCGTTAATAAGGTCAAAACGCTTGCCCTCCACCATAACTCTTACAAGAGGCTCCGTGCCGCTTTCTCTTACAAGGATACGTCCCGTAGAACCGAGCTTTTTCTGATAAAGGTCGATTATCTGCTCTATCTCGTCAACGTTCTTCCAGTTTTCCTTCCATTTTGAAGCTATCTTCACATTTATCATTACCTGAGGATAACGCTCCATAATTCCCGCCAATGATGACATTGACGTGTCGGACAATTTAAGGATATTCATCAGCTGAACGGCAGTAAGCTGTCCGTCACCCGTCTTTGCAAATTCACGGAAAATAATATGTCCCGACTGTTCGCCGCCCAGCGAATAATCGTTCAGAAGCATCTGCTCCAGAATGTACCTGTCGCCGACCTTGGTAGTGAGCATATTTATACCGTTTGCCTTTGCAAAATTGGTAAAGCCCAGGTTTGTCATTACCGTAACAACGGCAGTATTTCGGTTAAGCTTACCTGTATCACGCATATGCTTTGCGAAAATTGCAATAAGCTTGTCGCCGTCAATTACTTCTCCGTTTTCGTCAACGGCAAGGCATCTATCCGCATCTCCGTCAAAGGCAACACCCAGATGGCACTTGTTGGAACGGACAAATTCCGAAATAGCCGCAAGATAAGTAGAACCGCACTTTTCGTTGATATTAGTTCCGTCGGGTTCTGCATGGATAAGCATAACATTTGCGCCCAGCCCCTTGAAAATGCGCTCTGCGGTAACAGAAGCGGAGCCGTTTGCGCAGTCGATAGCCACCTTTATTCCCGAAAGGTCGCCGTCAATGGTCTTTATGATATGGCGGATATAATCCCAGGCTGCGTCCTTTGCGTAGGAAATGCGTCCCACATCACAGCCGCTTGCAAGGGTGATCTTTTCGGGATTGTCGAGGATAAGTGCCTCGATCTCCTCTTCCACCTCGTCCGAAAGCTTGTAGCCCGTGCCGTCAAAAAGCTTGATACCGTTAAACTCAACGCTGTTGTGCGAAGCGGAGATCATAACGCCCGCATCGGCTTCGTATTTTTCAACGAGATACGCTACCGCAGGTGTGGGAACAACGCCCAAAATTACAGCGTCCGCACCTATGGAGCAAATACCCGCCACAAGTGCCGATTCAAGTATATCCGAGGAAATTCTTGTGTCCTTTCCGATAATTATCTTAGGCTTATGCTTTGTTTTCTTTGCCAGAACGATAGCCGCCGCTCTGCCTATCTGCATTGCTGTTTCACAGGTAAGCTCTGTAATTGCTACTCCTCTTGCACCGTCTGTTCCGAATAATCTGCCCATTTTCGAAAAATCTCCTTTATATATGTTAATTGTTATTTAAGAAATGACATCTGTCCGTCATCGCCGCTGCCGCCCTTGTATTCATATCCGAGATGGGCGTAGGCAAGTGCCGTCGCACAGCGTCCCCGAGGGGTTCGTGCGATAAATCCCAGCTGCATAAGATACGGCTCGCAGACGTCCTCCAGAGTTACCGACTCCTCGCCGATAGCCGAAGCCAGCGTTTCAAGTCCCACAGGACCTCCGCCGTAGCCCTTTATCATCATTTCCAGCATTCTCTTATCAAGGCTGTCAAGACCGAGATGGTCTATCTCCAGACGGTCAAGGGCAATTGAAGCTATCTCCTGCGTGACCTTTCCGTTGCCCATTACCTCGGCGAAATCTCTTACACGGCGAAGCAGCCTGTTGGCGATACGGGGAGTTCCTCTGGAACGCTTAGCGATCTCCATAGCACCGCTTTTATCGCAGGCAATGCCCAGAATTACCGCCGAACGCATTACAATGTCACATAACTGCTCGTGAGTGTAAAGCTCCAACCTTTGGATAACGCCGAAACGATCTCTCAGCGGCGCAGTCAGCTGACCCGCTCTTGTAGTCGCACCGATAAGTGTGAACTTCGGTATATCAATACGCAAGGAACGTGCCGACGGACCTTTTCCCACGATAATATCCAGCACATAGTCCTCCATTGCGGGATAAAGAACCTCCTCAATAGAACGGGACAGCCTGTGTATCTCGTCGATAAAAAGCACATCATTTTCCGCAAGATTTGTCAGCAGTGCCGCCAGATCACCGGGCTTTTCAATAGCGGGACCCGATGTTATCCTGATATTAACGCCCATTTCGTGAGCGATAATAGCAGAAAGCGTAGTTTTTCCCAGACCGGGAGGGCCGTAAAGCAGAACATGGTCAAGTGGCTCCCCCCTGCCCTTTGCCGCCTTGATGAAAATGGACATATTCTCTTTGACCTTATCCTGCCCGATATACTCGGCAAGGGTCTTGGGACGGAGAGAAAAATCCAGATCGTTTTCCTCGGGGGCAGCCTGCGGGGAAACCATTCTGCCCACCGCTTCTTCAAATTCTATTTCATTAGTTTCAAGCATTTGTTTCAATCCTCAATTATATGTTTCCGTACATCATTTCGAGATAGCTTTCCTGCGCCGCCGTAGTTTCGGTAATTTCCGTGGGGACGATTATGAGCGGAACGGTCATTTCATCATCGGTAAGTCCTGCATGAGATGCAAGGTGCGCAGGCTTAGGCTTGGAATTGAGTGTCCTGTACCTGATGACCTTTTTTCCGATGGCACAGGCAACGAAATCCCCCAGAAAATCGTAGGTCTTTCGGTGGGTGCGTCCCCCGCCCAAAATCTGCTTGTCAAGAAGCTCCCCCGAGGTCATCAGCTTGAAATCCTTGCCGAGAGCCTTGTTGAACTGCCAGCGGAATTCGTCCATAAGCTCGCTTTTTACAAAGAACGCCGCCGCTCTGCCCTCTATGGAAGGCGGCATGGACAGGCAGCAGTCTATCTCGGGAATGGCATTGATGAAAACCTCTTCCTCAATGTCTATCATTCCATGGTCGGCAGTGATTATAAGCAGCGTATCTGTCAGCGACTCTGCCAGCTGCTGCAAGCCCTCGTTGAATTCCAGCATTGCCGCCTTTGTTTCGGCAGATGTACAGCCCGTCTTGTGCATTATCTCATCGGGATCGGTCCAATATGCAAGGGTAAGAGTGTTCTGCTCTGTGGCGCAGATCTTTTTGATAAGACTGCACATTGCCCCAAAGCTGTCCGCCCTCTTGCGGATAACTCCCGTTTCGGGGAAATTCACGCCCGCAGGCTGTATGGCAAAGGGCTGAACGGCTATCTTCCGTGACACGGCAATGTCCTTGAAAATGGTTTCGTAGGGCATAACGAAGCTTCCGAGAGTAGGCTGCGTCATAGGCTGCTTGGTGAAGCTGTCGTTATTGGTCAGCACGTCGATACAGCGGCAGAACTCCTTGAAAAACAGCGACCAGCCCAGCCAGCCATGTTCGTTGGGAGATACGCCCGTGTAAATGGAAGTCATTGCCGCAGCGGTGGTGCTTGGGTAGACCGTGGTTATTTTCTGGGAAATATTCTTCCGCAGAAAATCCCCTCTGCCGAGATTTTTTTCGATAA
>JAEDOB010000150.1 GCA_016302225.1 Oscillospiraceae bacterium
AGAGCATTGCTGTTCTTTCGGAGATCTTCGATTTTCTTGCGGAAAATCATATTACCCGTTCGGACGTGCTGGTCGCTCTCGGCGGCGGCGTTACGGGAGATATGGCGGGATTTGCGTCGGCGGCATATCTTCGGGGGATAGATTTTGTTCAGATACCCACGACGCTGCTGGCACAGGTGGATTCCTCTGTCGGCGGAAAAACCGCTGTTGACATCAAGGCGGGAAAGAATCTGGTCGGTGCATTCAAGCAGCCAAAGCTTGTTATCTGCGATATTGACGCTCTTTCCACACTCCCCGAGGAATTTTTTATTGACGGAATGGGCGAGGTCCTTAAGTATGGTATGATAAAATCCGCAGGACTTTTTGACAAGCTGTCCCGTCACGATTTGGGAAATATCAACGAAATTCTGGAAGATGTTATTGCCGAATGTGTTTCCATCAAGCGTGATGTGGTGGAAAATGACGAGTTCGACACGGGGGAGAGAATGCTTCTCAACTTCGGTCACACGCTGGCGCATTCCATTGAGCAGTATTACAATTACACGGGAATTTCCCACGGCAAGGCGGTTTCGGTGGGAATGATGATGATAACCCGTCTGGCGGAGGATAACGGACTTTGCAGAAAGGGTCTTACGGACGATCTGACTGCCTGCCTTGACCTGTACAAGCTGAATATTTCCGTTGAACCAAAGCCCTATGAATTGGGTGAAGCCGCTCTCAACGACAAGAAGCGAATGGGCGGTTCCATAAACATAATTATCTGCGAGGACGCAGGAAAGTCGTTTATCAAGAAAATGCCCGTTCCCGAATTTTTAGAGATGCTGAAAGGATGAATCATATGAACGTTACCGTTTTTCCCGGCAGGCTTTCGGGAAGTGTGGATATTCCGTCCTCAAAAAGCTTCTCTCACCGATGCCTGATAGCTGCGGCACTTTCCGACGGAGTGTCGGTGGTGTCCAACGTTACAAATTCCGTGGACATTGCGGCGACCGTTTCCGCTATGACGGCAATGGGTGCCGAGATCTCCGTAAACGGCAGCGAGTACACGGTAAAGGGCATTTCGTCCCCGAAAACGTCCGCTGTTATCGACTGCTGCGAAAGCGGTTCCACACTGCGTTTTCTAATTCCCGTAACGTCTGCTTTGGGAATTTCCGCAGAATTTCTGGGAAGGGGAAAGCTGCCCGAAAGACCTATTACTCCCTACATTAGGGAAATGAGCAAAAAGGGCGTCACCTTCGATTATGAGAACACCATGCCTTTTTCCGTCAGCGGAAGGCTTTGTCCCGGAGAATATCTCCTTGAGGGGGACATTTCTTCGCAGTTTATTACGGGGCTGCTGTTTGCGCTTCCGCTTTGTGCGGGAGATTCCGTTATAAAGCTGACCTCTCGTCTGGAATCCAAGCCTTATGCGGATATGACGGTTTCCGTTCTTCGGGATTTCGGGATTTCTGTTCGTGAAGCTAATATTGACGGACAGCTTTGCTATCTTATCCGGGGAAATCAGCATTATAAGGCGAAAAACTGCGCCGTTGAGGGCGATTTTTCGCAGGCGGCTTTCTTTTTTACCGCAAATGCTCTGGGTTCATCTGTCGATGTAAAAAATCTTAATAAAAATTCTGTACAAGGTGACAAGAAAATCCTTGAAATTTTAGATGAAATAGGTTATAATAAAAATAGTGGCGTTTTACAGAATTTTACGGCGGACGCCGCCGACATTCCCGACCTTGTGCCGATACTGACGGTGCTTGCTTCTTTTACGTCCGAAAAGTCGGAAATTGTCGGCGCAAAGCGTCTTAAAATCAAGGAAAGTGACCGTCTGACGGCTATTGCAAATGCGCTTAATGCCATTGGCGGAAATGTCAGGGCTTTTGAGGACAGGCTGGAAATAATTCCCGTACATGGCTTCAAGGGCGGTACCGTTGACGGCTGCAACGACCACAGAATAGTAATGTCCGCAGCAATTGCGGCTCTCAGGGCAGACGCTCCCGTTACCATTCTGGGCGCAGAAGCGGTGAACAAATCCTATCCCACCTTCTTTGATGATTTTACAAGGCTTGGCGGAAAAATCGAAATCACAGGATAATAATTAGAAAGGGTTGAAGCTTCTTGTCATCTTTCTGGAATCACAACATTACAATTTCCATATTCGGAGAATCACACGGACCTGCCATTGGTGCAGTTATCGACAATCTTCCTCCCGGGGAAGCCATTGATATGGAGGAGCTTCTTTCATTTATGGAAAGAAGAGCACCCAAAAAGGACAAAACCTCCACACAGCGCAGAGAAAGCGATATGCCGAACATTATGTCGGGCGTTTACAACGGCAGAACCACAGGCACACCTCTTGCTGTTTTCATCAACAACACCGACCAGCATTCTCAGGACTACGGAAACGTGGCAAAGCTTGCCCGTCCCGGTCATGCAGATTATACGGGTGCACTGCGCTACAAGGGCTTCAATGACGTAAGAGGCGGCGGACATTTTTCCGGCCGTCTGACTGCTCCGCTGGTCTTTGCGGGTGCTATCTGCGGTCAGATACTTGAAAGACGGGGCATTTACACCGCAACTCATATCAAGCAGATACACAAGATAAAGGACGCTTCATTTGATCCCACAAATATCACAAGAGAGCAGGCAATCGCTCTCAGACACAAGAAATTCCCCGTTATCAACGATAAAAAGGGTGAAGCGATGGTTGCCGACATTGAAGCGGCAAGAACTTCTCTGGACAGTCTGGGCGGCATTATCGAATGCGCTGTTATCAACGTTCCCGCAGGCGTGGGTTCGCCTATGTTCGAGGGTCTGGAAAACAGCATTTCACGGCTTGTTTTCGGAATTCCCGCTGTTAAGGGAATTGAGTTCGGTGCGGGCTTTGATGTGGTAAATCTTACGGGAAGTCAGAACAATGACGAATTCTATGTGAACGAACAGGGACACGTTCTCACGAAAACCAACAATCACGGCGGTATTCTGGGCGGTATTTCCTCGGGAATGCCTATCGTGTTCCGAACAGCCTTCAAGCCCACTCCGTCAATTGCCAGGGAGCAGAACACCATTGACTACTCCACCATGACAAATGACGTTATCATCGTCAAGGGCAGACACGACCCCTGTGTTGTGCCCAGAGCAGTTCCATGCGTTGAGGCGGCTGCTAACATTGCAATTCTTTCACATATGCTGGATTATCCTAATTTTTGATATTTAGGAAATCAATGATTAGATCGACAATTTCATTTTTCTCGTATATAGGCGGGGGAACACCCATTAATCATTTCCGTAGTATACGCTGATCGTGATAACGGTTTGGAGGGTAAAATGGACGAAGATATTTCACACATTGAAGTGAATTCGCTTCACTCGGTCAAGGTCTTGCTTTGCTATCTTCTCAATAAGCTCAATGTCCCCATTACACATGACGAGCTTGTGGAGATAATTATGGACAGCGAGATAATAAATTATTTCTATTTTTCCGATGCTATTGCCGTCCTTGAAGAAACCGGTGCGGTCATTGTCAGCGAAAAGGACGGTAAGACGGTCTATACCCTCGGCGAAAAGGGCAGAATGAGTGCCGAATTTTTCTCCGATAATGTGCACGAGATATTCAGAAAGCGTCTTATGACGGCTGCGCTGCGGCATATGTCGGTAAAGCGAAGGAATGCCATTGTTGACAATAATATTACTGACGCTCCCAATGGCTGCTATCTCAACACCGTCATAAAGGACAGCGGTTTTGATCTGCTGAAAATGAGCATATACGCCCCCGACCGTGAGCAGGCGGAGTTTATGAAGGACAAGATCTTTGCCGACCCTGTTGAATTTTACCGCAAGGTAATAGATTTTGTCCTCGACAATAAGGAAGAAGAACCGTAAAAATTACCGCCGTTTCCGAAGAAATCCGAAAACGGCGGTTTTGCATTGTCTAAACAGATACATCACTAAATCGGCAGAAATGTTGAATAGGTCAGCACTTCTTCAAGTCAACACAGGCAACGATAAAATCACCTGTTTTGCTGTAAAATTTCGATGAAATGGTTTTGCAGGACATACCCGTTGCGGCGGAAATGTACCAGCCCGAAATAAACGGGTCCTCAATCTGCTCGCTGACGGCATAGAAATAGTTCTTTATGCCGTGATTATCTCCGGGGACGGCGGGGGAGAAGCCGTTCAATATCTCCTGATCGGGGTGCATAACTGTCTGCGTTATCTGAACGCCGTTTTTGTCAATAAGGAATGCTGCCTCCAGCTCGTCATGCTCAGCCATATATTCTTCCAGCTCATGGTCATAATCGGTGCCGTCGGAGCAGCTAAGACGGTTTACCAGATCATAGATGATACGCTTATAGGTTTCCACCTGCATTGTGACAACGGTGGGATTTTTCTTTATGCTGATGTTGAGCTTCTGTGCCGCCGCTTCAAGGCGAATTCTTGTGTCATTGGAGAAAAGCGTGTTGAACTTGTCGGGACGTGAGAAGTAAAAGCCCTGAAAATAGTCAACTCCCATAAGCATACAGGTGATGACCTCGTCCACCGTTTCAACGCCCTCGGCAACGGTCATTGCGCCGCACTGTCTGGCGGTGTTGATTATGGACTTGAAAACCTCCTGATTATAGTTGTTGGATTCGATACCCGCAACGATCATCTTGTCTATCTTTATAATATCGGGGTTTACAAGGCGGATACGGTTTAGAGTGTCAAAGCCTGTACCTACGTTGTCAAGGGCTATCAGGAACCCTCGGCTGCGGTAAAAGTCCACAAATTTCATCAGATTGAAATTGTCCTTTACCATAGACTCGTTCAGCTCAATAACGATATTTCGGCTGGAAAGCCTGTTTTCCTCGGCGGTGCGCAGTATCTCGCCCGTGCCCGAAATTACTTCGTTCAGGACGGAGGTTTCAAAGTTTATGAAGAGCATTGCTTCGCTGCTTTGGCTGCTGAACGCCTTCATCGCCTTTTCTCGGCAAAGCCTGTCAAGCTTTAGGACTGCGCCGTTCTCTCTGGCGTATGTAAACATAAAGTAGGGGGACACTATCTCGCCGTCGTAAACACCTCGGCTGAGTGCCTCCATTCCTATGACTTTTTTCGTGTTAAGGCTGAATATGGGCTGGAAGTCAACGTAGATGTCCTCGTTTTCGATAACCGAAGCGACTATATCATTTGTAATATTCATAGGGGCAAAACTCCTAGCTATGGATTATGGTAATTTCTGATCTTTTCATTCAGAGCGTTATAAAGTGAGTAAAGCTTCTGCACGTTATTTTCTAAGAAATAGTAGTGGGATATGTAAGGGATAAGCAAAGCAAGCAGCAGCAGGGAAAGCAGAAAAAACGCAGGAATTTTCAGTGCTGCCGCCGCTGCCATTGCAATAAACAGCAGCAGCGCAAACAACACGGTCACAATAAGATGTATAAGCCGTTCATGCTGCATAAAACCTATTTGCATAGGCATTTCGGCGAATATCCTTTCCAGCTCCTCACGGCTGAGGAAATTGTCCGCAAGTGCCTTTTCGATGAAGGCTATATAATCCGAAAGATACTTTTTCATAGGACGTATCAGCAGCCGCAGCTTTCACGAAGCTCCACAAGCTTGCCTATCATTTCCGCACATTCTTCGTAAGGAATATAGCTGCTGTCAATGGTCAAATGATAGTTGTCAACTGCGCCCCACTTGCGGCAGGCGTAGAAATTATAGTACGCCGCACGCTGCTTATCCTTTCGCAGAATGTATTCCTCTGCCTTCTTTGCGGGAATGTTGTATACCTTTATAGCCCTGTCCAGCCTTGCGTCCATTGATGCGTGGATAAAGACGTTTACCACATTTTTCTTGTCCTTCAAAGCGTAGTCGGCACATCTTCCGACAATAACGC
>JAEDOB010000151.1 GCA_016302225.1 Oscillospiraceae bacterium
TATCCGCATAATAATGATATTGAAAGGAACATTGCAATGAAAGAAATCAGCAAAGACGCAAAGATCGAAACCAAATGCCTTCATTCCGGCTATTCTCCCAAAAACGGCGAGCCGAGAGTAATGCCCATCGTTCAGTCCACGACCTATGTTTACGACTCTACCGATGACGTTGCAGCCGTTTTCGACGACCCCACCAAGAGCCTTATTTATTCCCGCTTTGAAAATCCCACAACGGACGTTGTTGAAAAGAAAATTGCCGACCTTGAAGGCGGTGTGGCTGCTATGTGTACATCAAGCGGACAGGCGGCGTCCCTCTGTTCAATACTTAATATCTGTCAGGCGGGGGACAGCTTTATTGCGTCCTCGTCCATTTACGGCGGAACTATCAACCTGTTCAACGTGACTCTCCGCAAGCTGGGGATAGAGTGCATTTTCGCCGATTTTGACGCTCCCGATGAGGAGATACAGAAGCTTGTCAAGCCCAATACAAAGCTGTTTTTCGGCGAAACTATCGCAAATCCCGCTCTTACCGTGCTGGATATTGAGAGAATTGCAAACCTTGCCCACAAAAACGGCGTTCCTCTGATAGTAGACAACACCTTTGCAACTCCCTGCCTTTGCCGTCCCATCGAATACGGTGCAGATATTGTTATCCATTCCACCAGCAAATATATGGACGGTCACGCTGTACAGGTAGGCGGCGTTATCGTTGACAGCGGAAAATTCGACTGGACAAACGGAAAGTTTCCCTCCATGACCGAGCCCGACGAAAGCTATCACGGCATTGTTTACACCAGGGATTACGCATTTGCGCCCTATATCGTCAAGGCGAGAATGCAGCTTATGAGAGATTTCGGCTGCTATCCTGCCGCAAACAGCTCCTTCCTTCTCAATCTCGGTCTGGAAACTCTTGCTGTAAGAATGGACAGATACTGTGAGAATGCGCTGAAGGCTGCGGAATTTTTCGAGCAGTCGGACAAGGTGCAGTCGGTGCACTATCCGTCCCTTAAATCGGACAAGTACTATCCTCTGGCACAGAAGTATCTTCCCAAGGGCGCAAGCGGTGTTATCTCCATGTCCATAAAGGGCGGAAGGGACAATGCGGTCAAGTTTATGGACAGCTTAAAGCTTGCTTCAAATGAGGTTCACGTTGCGGATATTCGTACCTGCGTGCTTCACCCCGCTTCCGCAACTCACCGTCAGCTGACCGATGAACAGCTTGCTGCTGCGGGCATTGACGGCGGACTTATCCGCTTCTCCTGCGGTCTTGAAAATATCGAGGACATTCTTGCAGACGCTAAGCAGGCTCTCGATAATATCTGATAAGCATTTACACATTTAACCGAATATCCTCTGAAACCAAGGTGAGGTTATAATGAAAATTAGATTTAACAAGAAATACAACACAATTTCCTTTTACACCGTCATGACCTTTGCGGTCTGCCTGCTGATGGTGGTCATTGTTTTGAAGTTTCCCGTAATATCGGGTTTTCTGAAAACACTGGGGAAGGTGCTCAGCCCCTTTGTCTGGGGAATAGTGATAGCCTATCTCGCAAATCCCATACTTGTGGGCAGCGAAAAGGCATTCGGCAAGCTGTTTGAAAAGAAAAAGCCTCACCCGAGGATAAAAAAGATCACCACCGTGACCTTGACGATGCTTGCTGTAATTGCCATAATCGCAGCACTCATCGGAATTATTTTACCGCAGATGGTGGACAGCATTATCAGCATTTTCAATAACGCAAAGTCGTATTTTGACACCATTCAAAATTGGGTCAACGGTATTGTTGAAAAATATCCCGAAGCGTCGGACTATGTAATGGGACAGTTCAATAATTTTGAAGATAAGTTAATGACCCTTCTGAACGATCTCCAGCCAAAGCTTGTGGAGATGGCGGGAAGTCTTACTCAGGGCGTCTGGAAATTTGCCATGGGAATCAAGGATTTTCTGCTTGGTCTTATGGTCGCACTTTATCTGCTGGCGGGCAAGCAGACCTTTATTGCACAGCTTAGGCGGCTTACGGTGGCTGTTCTTCCCAAAAGATCGGCTGCGTCGTTTATCAAGCTTTGCGGTACTATTAACAACACTCTCAGCGGATTTATCAGCGGAAAGATATTGGACTCCTTTATCATCGGCATCATCTGCTTTGTCGGTATGACCTTTATGGATATGCCCTTTGTAACGCTTATCAGTGTTATTATCGGTGCGACTAATGTTATACCGTTTTTCGGACCGTTTATCGGTGCTATTCCTACAGGTCTTGTCATACTTCTTGCCGACCCGAAGCAGTTTATTCCGTTTATCATTTTCATTCTGGTGCTCCAACAGTTTGACGGAAATGTGCTTGGTCCCAAGATTTTGGGGGACTCCACAGGTCTGCCCGCTTTCTGGGTAATGTTCTCAATAATTGTCGGCGGGGGACTGTTCGGATTTATGGGAATGCTTCTGGGTGTGCCCGTGTTTGCGGTTATATATACCCTTTGCGGAGATGGCATTAAGGCACTTCTCACGAAAAAATCTCTCCCGGAAAACACGGAGGATTATTCGGAACCCTGTAAATTCTCCGAAAACGGCGAGCTTATTCATGCAAATGTAAAATCTGAGCCTGAGGAATGTAAAAATAGTGCAAATCGGGACGGCTAAACCTATTATTTTTGTAGGCTGCAACCGTTGACATATTTCGTCAGATATGGTAATATTAAAGCAGGCATTAATTTGCCTGCTTTTTTAATTAGGGAAAACACCCTAGGTTACAGAAATGGGGATATAATAATGATTTCTAAGATACAGCAGGAAATACTCAGGCTCAAAAAGGAAAAGGGCATTACCATACTTGCGCATAATTATGTGGCAAAGGAGATAATTGAGATAGCCGATTACAACGGCGATTCCTTCAAGCTTTCCCGAGATGCGCAGAAGGACAATGCGGATACCTGCATTATGTGCGGCGTTCACTTTATGGCGGAAACTGCAAAGATACTTTCTCCCCAAAAGAAGGTCATTCTTGCGCAGGAGATAGCAGGCTGTCCTATGGCGGAACAGTTTTCCGTTGAAGACGTGGTTGCGTTCAAGAAGGAGCACCCCGATCATACGGTGGTTGCCTACATAAACACGACGGCAGCGCTGAAAACAGTATGCGATGTGTGCGTTACTTCCGCTTCTGCCGTTGACATATGCCGTAAGATCGAAAATGACAAGATACTGTTCATTCCCGACAGGAACCTCGGTGCCTATGTTGCGGATATGATACCCGATAAGAAATTTGTTTTCTGGAACGGCGGCTGTCCCGTTCATGCGAGAATTACCGCTAACGATGCCGCAAGGGCAAAGGAGGCTCACCCCGATGCTCTGCTGCTGGTTCACCCCGAATGCGTTCCCGCAGTGACCGAGCAGGCAGATTTTATCGGTTCGACTACCGCTATTATGAAATTTGCCGAGCAGTCGCCCGCAAAGAGCTTTATTATCGGCACGGAGATCTCCATTGTGGAGCAGCTTGAATATCTCTGTCCCGATAAGAGATTCTATTCGCTGACAAAAAATCTTATCTGTCCCAATATGAAGTCTATCACCCTTATGGACGTGCTGAGAGCGGTCAAGGGTGAGGGCGGTCTGGAGATAAAGCTTGATGCGGACGTTATCGAAAAGGCGTCTGTTTGCATTAATGAGATGCTCAGACTTGGATAAATTGCGATAAAAAAGCGTCATAACCGATTTTTTTGCTTCGGTTATGACGCTTTTTTTATTCGTTCTTAATAGCCTCCAGCGCACTTATCTTTACCGCCCTGTTTGCAGGATAGAATCCCGAAATAAGTCCGATAAAAGATGAGAAGATAAGTGCCAGCAGCACCAGCCAAAGGGGGATAATGGAGATAGGCGTTGAACCGTCCGTACCCAGCATGCTTGACATAACTCCTCCGCCGAATTTGTTCATAAAGAAGGAGATTATGTAGCTTATCAGCACGCCGATACCGCCGCCCAGAAGCCCTATCATGCCCGCCTCCATCAGGAACATTATGCGGATATTGGAGATAAAGCAGCCCAGAACCTTCATAATGCCGATTTCTCTTGTACGTTCGTAGATGGACATTATCATTGTGTTGGCGATACCGATAGCAGCGACCAGCAGACTGATCGCCGCAAGTCCGCCGAGAACCAGCTGGATAATCATAAGCTGCCCCTGCATTTCCTTGCGCATCTGAGCCATACTGGACGCACTAAAGCCCATTGCCTCAACCGCTTCTTGAACGGCGTCT
The DNA here is from genome assembly GCA_016302225.1 of Oscillospiraceae bacterium. Classification (GTDB taxonomy): domain Bacteria; phylum Bacillota; class Clostridia; order Oscillospirales; family Ruminococcaceae; genus UMGS1889. Next base: position 4,255 of record JAEDOB010000151.1, read on the forward strand.
ACATTGTCAATGTCGTCCACCCAAAGCTTTATCTGAGAATACTCGATCTCCTTGGAATTTTTCACGCCGTTAAGACGGTTATAGTCATTTATAAGCTGCTTTGCAAGACCAATATCTATCATTACCGAGTAGACCGTTTCCCAGTTGGGGTCCTGCATAAGAATTGCGGAACAGGTCAGCTTGTGTTCATAGCCCCTGCCGCCGCTCTGATAGCTGCCGTCGTCATTTTGCTTTTTGGTGTTGTTGACGCTCAGCTTTATGGTATCGGTCATGGGGTCTATCCACGGCTGACGGTAGGTGCCGTCGGGGAGCATTTCCTTCCAGATGTAGCCGCCGTCCCGCTTTTTCGTGTCACGGAACTGATACGCCGCTTCCGCACCGAAAATAACAGTGTTTGAGGTGTCCGTTCCCTCGGGAAACGCTCCTTGGTCGATCTCGTAATTCATCTTTTTAAGTGTGTTGAAATCGACGCCGTAGACCTCCATCCAGCTTGCCTTGTAACGGTCATTTTTGCCAGCGGACAGGGTAATGTATTCGCCCGAAACTTGTATTTTCGGGAATGCTGTTTCAACGTGCTCAATGGATCTCAGGGACATTAGCGCATCGTCGTTGAGAACGGGCTGGTCGGAGCTGCCGCTGTCGCCGTACATACTCCGTCCGCTGTAAATGGTGACGGCGTTCAGGTCGCCCCAGTTTGCCAGCATTGCGTCCATAGCCGCATTCATTCCCAGACCGAGGGAGATCATAACGATAATGGCACAGCAGCCGATAATAACGCCGATGACCGTCAGAAAAGTCCGTCCCTTGCGCCGCCAAAGATTTTTGAAGCACATTGAGATCATATCAGATATCTTCATCGTCGTCCTCTTCCTCTAGCTTCTTTTTGCGCTTTTTCTTTACAATGATTATTATCACAACAACTGCGGCAATAACACCGCCGCCGATAACGAACCATATCCATACGGGTGCGCCCGCAGACTGCGGCTCCATATCCATGCCTGCGTCCATACCCGGGTCGTACATACCGCCGTCCATACCCATATCCATACCGCCCATTGACATAACGGGAATGATGAACTCTTGTCTTAGCTCCTTGGGATTGCCGTTTGCGTCCTCATAGGTCACGACGATATTTCCCTTTATTTCGCCCGAGTCAATGTTCGGGATAATTCTGGTGTCGTAATATTCCTCCTTGCCGCTGTCAACATTTCCGATGTAATAGGCTGTGCTTGTTTTGTCAAAGCCTTCGCCTTCAACGTCAACGGTAACATTGTAAACAGCACTTTTTCCCTTGTTTACGAAGGTCACATTAATAGGCGTTTCCTGATAGGCATATGCTTCTGTGGGCACTTCGGGAGGATTTGCCGTAAATCTGTCCTCCTGCTGCAAGGGGATAGAGATTTTCTCGGTAACAGGCTCAGCCTTTGCCCTTTTGCCGCCTGCGGTGTATTCGTAGGTGCAGATAATTTCAACGGGATAGGAATCAGGCTTTGCGTCCGCCTTGCAGAGCAGGTCAATGGAAATGTCCGCAGTTGCCTTTGCCGCAAGATTTTCGATAAAGAAGGAGTTTGACGAATTGGCGGGGGAGAAG
>JAEDOB010000152.1 GCA_016302225.1 Oscillospiraceae bacterium
CGACCTTCGGGTTATGAGCCCGACGAGCTACCGAGCTGCTCCATCCCGCGATATTGATTTGTGTTGCCCTCAATCAGAGTGCTTAATTATTATAGCATACGGTGACGGGAAAGTCAATAGCTTTTTTGAGAAAATGGGAGATTTGTATGGTATAACAAAATCACTGCATATAATTCTGATTGTATTGTTGAAAATGTCTGAAAATTACAGTTGAAACAGAATATTTTCCGTCCGACTATATGCAGGGGACAGCTTGGTTTGTTGTATAAAATGACAAAATTATCTGAAACGCTTTACATTGACGTTTAAATATAGTAAAATGATAAAGTAATGAATTTTCCGAAAGTACTATATTTATATATTTTGGGGTGTTTTTGTGATAAAGGAAGCAGATGAAAAATACTATTTTGACGGAGAACTGGGAGCGGTGTATTCTCCCAAAGCGACGGAATTTCGGATTTGGTCGCCCTTTGCGGAGGCGATTTCGCTGAATGTCTATCCCGACTGTGTGGGACGCACTCCCAGCGACATTGTGCCTATGTCAAAGGGTGATGACGGTGTATGGCGTGTTCGCTGCGAGGGCGACCTGGACGCTGTTTTTTACACCTATTCCGTCACCTTCGGCGGGGAAACCACCGAAACTATCGACATTTACGCCAAGGCTGGCGGCGTCAACGGCAACAGGGGACAGGTGGTGAATTTTGCCAAGACCAATCCCATAGGCTGGGGAACACGTCACGCAAAGCCACTGGAACGCTACACCGACGCCGTTATCTACGAAACTCACGTCAGGGATTTCTCCTCGGACAAGGAGAGTATGTTCACCCACAAGGGAAAATTTCTGGCGTTTACCGAGCGGGGAATGGTCAACCGCTGGGGCGACAAGATAGGCATTGACCACCTTGTTGAGCTGGGCGTTACTCACGTTCATCTGCTGCCCGTGTTCGATTTCCTCACGGTCGATGAATCGGAACAGCATTCGCCCCTTTACAACTGGGGCTATGACCCGAAAAATTTCAATTTCCCCGAAGGCTCCTATTCCACCGACCCTTACGACGGAAAGACACGTATTGTTGAGCTGAAAAGGCTTATTCACGCCCTGCACACCGAGGGCATTGCAGTTGTCATGGACGTGGTCTACAATCACACCTATCAGACTCTTGACTCGGCGTTCACGGCTTCTTTTCCGAGATATTATTACCGAAATTTCGGGGAACATTATTCCAATGGCTCAGGCTGCGGAAACGACCTTGCCACCGAGCGTCTGATGGTTCGGAAATTTATCGTGGACAGCCTTGTTTTCTGGACGAAGGAGTACCATATTGACGGTTTCCGCTTTGACCTGATGGGACTTTACGACATTGAAACCATGAACATTATCCACCGCACATTAAAGGAAATAAATCCCAATGTTATCCTGTACGGCGAGGGCTGGACAGGCGGCGACACTCCTCTTGAATGGGAAAAGCGGGCGATGAAGCACAACGCTGTCCATATGAAAAATGTGGCGTTTTTCAGCGACGATTTCCGTGATACGGTCAAGGGGAATGTCTTTGAAAACCGCATGAAGGGCTATGTAAACGGTGCTCCCAACAACGCCGAAGCCGCCATGCAGATAATCACGGGACGCACCCGACACCCGCAGCTGCCCATTCTCGAACGCTATGCCTGGACGGACACTCCCGCACAGGTGGTAAACTACGTTGAAGCCCATGACAATCTCACTCTCTGGGACAAGCTTTTCTACACAAATCCCACCGATAACGAGGAAAGCCGCATTAAGATGGACAAGCTGGCGGCGGCGTTCGTGTTCCTCTCACAGGGAATTCCTTTTATTCAGGCGGGGCAGGATTTCCTGAGAACAAAGCCCCTTCCCGGCGGCGCATTCGACCATAACAGCTACAACGCCCCCGACGCCGTAAACAGCATTCGCTGGGAGAGAAAGCACACCTACCGCAAGGTTTTCGACTATTACAAGGGGCTTATCGAGTTCAGAAAGAACCATCGTGGGCTGCGTATGACAGAAAGCTCGGAAATTGCAGAGAGTATACGCTTTTTCGATAGGCTGCCCTCTCGAATGATAGGTTTCAGCATTTCCTCCGATGACAAGCTTTCGGAGATGATAGTCTTCATGAACCCCGAGCCTTACGAGGCTGAGCTATTTGCATTCGGCGAATATGATGTATATATCGACGGGGAACGTGCTGGGAATACGCCCCTTTACACCGTAAACGGCAGCTATAAAATTGCCCCCATCAGCTGTATGGTTCTGGGCAGAAAAAGGGAAATTCAGGAAGGTGCGCTGTAAAAATGCAGCAGAATCTCCCCATAGTCCGAGCCGTCAAGTGCCATATTCTGCGCACCTTGCTGGCACATTCCGCATAAATGACCCGAACCCAACAGGGTGAATGTTATATCGTTCTCATTAACAGAAAATTCAAATCTTGCCGATGGGAGATTGAGCAGCTTCGAAAGCTCATTTCCCGACATTGGTTTGCCGTAAAGCTCCGCAGAAAGAACCGTCCCTGCGGGGCTTTTTTCGGTGACGGACAGGGGAACGCCCTCGGCTTTTTCGTTGAATTTCGCTTCAAAACGTGCCGAGATCTCCGCAAGCGTCAGGGTTATTTCCTCGGAAATCTGCGATTTTTCAGTCATGCTCCGAACACTTGACAGGTAGGGGACAGCTTCTCCGAACGCCATCTCCGCCGACTCGGTATATTCCCACGATGACGTATGAAACACCGCTGCTATGGGCATTCCCTCAAAGGCTAGATATTCCCCCGAAACTGCCGAGCAGGCGGCGTATGCCCTTTCGTAGGCTTCTTCATAGCCGTCCCCGAAAAATGCTTTTGCCTCGTCCTCGGTGAAAAATTCCTGATAAAGCGTGCGGTCATCGGAAAAATCCGCATTGTCAAGACCGCCCATTTCACAAAGCCTGAGAGCGTATGTGTTTGCGGCAACTGCCTGGGCTTTCAGGGCTTCTTCGGCGTAATCCGTTGGCATCTGCGCAAGGACCGAGCCGACAGAGTAATCAAGGGCGGAAATTTGCACCGCTTTGTCCTCGTTTGTGAGATATACGGTGTAAAATTCCCTGTCCGAACGGCATATCTCCACCTGCGGGACGGCTTCGGGGGCATATCTTTCGGGATTTAACAGGGACAAGGCGGGTATCCCCGCAAGCATAATGACGTAAACGGCTGCATTTTTGGCTGTTCCTTTCAATATCATCAGTCCTTTCGCTTGTTAAAATAGGAAATCGGCGGCAGAATGTGAAAAAACGCTTGACAATAGGGGAAAAGTGTAGTAAAATAGTTTTAATGGGTTTTTATCTGTTTGATTCAATGGAGCATCGCAGATTGTTTCCCCAAATATATTTTGGAATGGGTGAGTCTGTTGAACTACACGAACAACGAGGAAAGCATTAAAATTCTATGCGGCGAGGTTATTAAAAATAACACAATAGCACCAAAGTACTACGAAAAATATCAGGTCAAAAGAGGTTTGCGTAACGCTGACGGAACAGGCGTTATGGCAGGTATCACAAATATATGCAATGTTCACGGCTATGTTATCAACGAGGGCGAAAAAGCTCCTATCAAGGGTGAGCTTATCTACCGCGGCTATAATCTTGAGGACATTGTAAAGAACACGGTCGAAAGGGGAAGATACGGCTTTGAAGAGGTCGTTTATCTGCTGCTTTTCGGCGAGCTTCCCGACGAGTCGCAGCTTAAGCGCTTTACCGATCTGCTGGCGAAATTCAGGGAGCTTCCCGAAAATTTTGCAGAGGATATGATATTTAAGGCTCCTTCGCCGAATATAATGAACAAAATGGCAAGAAGCGTTCTGGCTATGTATTCCTTCGATGATGATCCCGAGGATATGTCGCTGGAGGCTGAGCTGTTCAGAGCAATAAAGGTAATCGCAAGGCTGCCTGCTACCATGGTTGCGGGCTATCAGATAAAGAGAAGATACTATGACAAGGAATCCCTTGTTATGCACCAGATAAACCCCGACGAGGCTACTGCCGAAAGCATTCTCTCCACACTGAGATTAGACAGGCAGTACACTCCCGAGGAGGCTAAGCTTCTCGACCTTATGCTCATTATCCACGCAGAACACGGCGGCGGAAACAACTCCACCTTTACCTGCCGTACACTGACATCTTCGGGAACAGACGCTTATGCAGCCTATGCGGGCGCTATCTCCTCTCTGAAGGGTCATCGCCACGGCGGCGCAAATGCCAAGGTAATGCGTCAGCTGGACGAGTTAAAGACAAACATCAAGCATTGGGACAACGACAATGAGGTCGCAGATTACATCAGAAAGGTGTTCAAAAAAGAGGCAGGCGACGGTTCGGGACTTATTTACGGTATGGGTCACGCTGTCTACACCATTTCCGACCCGAGAGCTGTTATCCTCAAGAAAAACGCTATGGAGCTTGCCAAGGGCACGGAGCTGGAAGATGAATTTATGCTCCTTGACGCCGTTGAAAGGCTTACTCCGAAGGTGTTCGCCGAGGTCAAGGGCGATTACAAGGTAATGTGTGCAAACGTTGACCTTTATTCGGGACTTGTGTACAAAATGCTGAAGATCCCGCCCGAGCTCTGCACACCGCTGTTCGCAGTTTCGAGAATTGCGGGCTGGTCGGCTCACAGAATTGAAGAAATGCTCACCTGCGGACGCATCATTCGTCCCGCTTACAAGGCAATCGCACATGAAAGAGTATACATTCCGCTAGAAGAACGCTAATCATTTATGGGGGCAGTATTATGAAACAGAATCCGGCATCTGCTGCAAAAAGCAGAGGAAAATCAGGTGTACTTTCGGTTGACAGACGTGTTTCCTTTTGGGTATTTATTGCTGCGGCGGTAATTGCTGCCGTTCTCAGGACATATCAGCTTTACGCAGATATTGACCATAACACGGGCTATTACATCAATGGCAGCATTTTTATGAATTATACTACGATCTTCATTGCCGCAGCGATAATCGCAATTGCTGTTATTGTCCATCTCGGCAGCTCAAAGGATAAGGTCATCAAGTCATGTATCCTGCTTAATCCTATGCGCTTGAAGTATCAGAAGCTTACAAAAAAGGTTTCTTCAAAGGCTGCTCTTATGGCACTTATAATGTCCGCACTGACCATGTGCGAATTTGGTATCAATGCTTATTCCGCCGTAACCTACAAGGATTGGAGCGTTGTGGGCGTTTGCATAATGGTGTTTCAGTTTGTTGCTGCCATTACGCTTATTTCCGTGGCTGCGGGGATATTAAACGGCGGCGGCATCACTCCTCCTCACTGCTTTTTCCTGTCATCTATCCCCATATGGAAAACCTTTGAGGTCTGCAATATGGCAATGACCGATGTTACGGTTTCGTCCTATTCCATCAAGATCTATGAGATGTTCACCGATATGGCTGCGGCGGTATTCTTCCTGCTGACCATCAGATTTTTCCTCGGTCTGGAGAAGAAATATACACGATACAATATGTGCGTATGGGGCTATGCGGTCGCTATCATTGCCGCTGCTTCAACTATCCCGAGATTTGCCATGTACTATCTGCTCCCCTTTGACGGAAGAGCATTCCTTATCACTCCCAATATAAGCGATCTGGGACTGATACTCCTTCCTCCCGCTCTGGTACACGTTTTCTGGAGCAAATACGAATACCGCGTAATGCCGAAGCTGAATGCCTTCGGTCGCAGACGCTGGGTAAGCAAGAACCTAACAGACAGCGGTTCCGGTATGAAATCAATTTAATAGGCGTCATTTGCGGCGCTTGTTTGCAGGGCGTACTTGAACAAGTACGCCTGTTTGCGTACT
>JAEDOB010000153.1 GCA_016302225.1 Oscillospiraceae bacterium
TGTCCGTCAGCTACGGACAGAAGCACACTAAGGAGATAGACTCCGCAAGGGCTGTGGCAAAGCACTACGGTGTGGAGCTTTATGAGCTTGACCTTTCGGAAATGTTCAGATTTTCCGATTGTTCGCTGCTTAAAGGCTCGTCGGAGGAGATCCCTCACGAAAGCTATGAGGAGCAGCTTAAAGAAACGAACGGTTCTCCCGTATCCACCTATGTGCCCTTCAGGAACGGACTGTTCATCTCCTCGGCGGCGGCTATTGCAATTTCAAGGGGCTGCTCGGTCATTTATTACGGCGCACACAGCGACGACGCTGCGGGCAACGCATACCCCGACTGTTCGGAAACGTTTAACAATGCCATGGCGGAAGCTGTCTGGGTGGGCAGCGGAAATCAGGTAAGGATAGAAGCACCCTTTGTTACCAAAACCAAGGCGGACGTTGTGAAAATAGGTCTTGAGCTGGGCGTTCCCTATGAGCTGACCTGGAGCTGCTATGAGGGCGGCGACGTTCCCTGCGGAAAATGCGGCACATGTATTGACAGGGCAAGGGCGTTTGCGGAAAACGGTGTTCCCGACCCCGCTCTGCAATGTTGAGTGCTTTTATGGTGCTCTGTCTTTAAAATTCATCTATATCGGTACTTATAGTAAACGACAAAAATTATTTTACTTTAAATATTTCTACCCGCCTACGGCGGGTAGAAATATTTATGAAGTTTACTATAAAAATATCCTAATCACTTGTAGGGGACGTATCCCGTTCCGCAGTTACCGAAAGAACTATTGAAATCTGCGGGTGGAAAACCCCCGCCACTACAATAACGTTATTTTTGTGGATTATAAATCATTCACCGAAACAATATTGTTAAAATATTTCACATATTCGGTAAACACTTTGCAATGTCCTGATTTCTACACATATAATATGCTAAAATAAAAATGACCATAAAAAATTCGGAAAGGAATGTTACAATGAAACCTTGCAAAGCCGCTTACAAAATAGTCCGTGATAACAGCAGTGAGATATTTAAGGGCTTCGGATTCAAGCATTTGTCCGATGCAACACAGTATTATGTTCACCCGAACAATCAGTCATACAAAGGCACGACTACTCTTTGCCAGCCCATAGGCGAGGCGGTCATGCTTATGGCGGATTTTATTACGGCACTTGTGGAGGATAAAAATTCGGTCGGTGACATTTTGTATGATGACGGGGCAGCAAATATTTATATGAACATTTCTGTTCCCGAGGAATGGCGCACGAACAATATCACCTGTGCTTACGGTTATCGGGCATATCTTGACGGCGCATCATCGCTCAGAGTGGGAGCATACGGAATTAACGGCGAATTTATCGCAGGCGACCCTATGCGGTTTACGGAAGAATATAAGCTGATACCTGTGCTGGCGGTGCTGACAGCGCAGTATATTTTGGTAAATGACGACTACTGCAAAGCGTTTATGGAGTTTGCGGATATGCCCGATGCGGAAAGCTTTGTAAATGTTCATGAGGATTTTTATCAGGCGTATAAGAACAACGAATATCAGGTGGGATATTTTGATATAGCAGGCGTGCCCAAAGGCTGTACCAATTCCTTTAAGGCTAAATATGCAGTTATCAGGGAGAACAAGGCTGCATTTTCCGAGGAAACCCATATTCCCATAATCCCCTTTGAGCCTTCGGATTTTTCGGAGGAATACAAAAGCCTTATCCCGCAGCTTTCCGAGGAATTCATTCTCCCGAAAAATCTCCGCACAGTTTCAAATGCCATAGTTACGGGAGATGTTCGTGCGCTGCTGCTTCACGGTCCTGCGGGAACGGGCAAAACCATGTCCTGCAAGCTTATCTGCCGAGAAACGGGGCTGCCTGTAATGGAAACCATCAACTGCACGGAAAGCCTTGATGAATTTGTCCTCGGAAAATTTCTGCCCGACGGTGACAGGATAGTCTTTTGGGAAAGCTATGTTACAAAGGCGATAAGATACGGCGGTGCGGTCATTTTCGAGGAGATAAATTTTGCACGTCCGCAGCATCTTGCGTTTCTCAATTCTCTGCTTGACGACAACGGATTTGTCCGCCTTGACAACGGCGAGGTGGTAAAACGTCATAAGAATTTCAGATTTTTTGCTACAATGAACATAGGCTATTACGGCACAAAGGAGCTTAATCAGGCACTTTACAACCGTTTCAATGCCATAGCCGAGCTTGCGGAATTGTCCGATGAAGCCATAAAAAGAATGCTTGCCGCACGTGTTCCCGAATGCTCGGAACAGGCTGACAAGCTCATAAGCGTTTATCACAAGCTGAAAAAGAAGATAAATTCCGAGGAGCTTGATATGGTAATTTCCCCGAGAAATATCGAGAACTGGGCAAGGCTTGCAAAATTTGAGGGTTACATAGCGGCGGCGGAAAAAACCATCATTCCCATAGCAAAATGCGACCGTTCGGTCGAGGAAGCGTTCAGGGGCATAATAATGCTCTATAAGTGGAATTGAGAGAGGTCGGTATGAGTAAATTTACCCATGATGAAGAGGAGCTGCTAAAGCTTTTTCAGAGCGAGGAAAACCGCCGTGCGGAGGAAGAATTTGCACGTATCTTCACCGAAAATGACAATGTTCGTGTTGCGTTCATCAATGAGGACAGAGCGTTTACAGACGGAAGAAACATAGTCGTTGACCCTGCGGAGGACAAGCTTTTCAGTGACAGAGAGGCTATTGAAAAAACGCTGAAATTCCTCCATTTGCCCGAAACCGGCTGCAGCTCATGGTCTGCCCTGAAGCTGACGACACGTTCTCAGAATATCCACGAATGCCTGCATATCATATACACAAAATTTCCAAATCCGCAGGCACACGATAAGCGTTGCACTGCTAAAGCAAGGCTCATGACTCTTGTTGACATAGGAAACATTATTGAGGACGCTTATATTGAGGCTGTGGGCGCAAGCGTTTATGACAATGCGGAGATGTTTCTCAAATGGGGACGGGTATCGAGAATGTTTGTAAAAAGCCCGTCGGAGGGGACTTCAAGCAGCAGGTTCCGTGAGATAGGCGTTGACCTTGATGCAGCCGCAAGGCTTATGTACATTCAGAATTATATGGGAACGGAGCTGTTATATCCGTTTATTAAGCTGCCCGAGCCTATTGAAGAATGTGCCGAATATATCGAAAGGGTCAGACCGCTGTACTATGCGGGTGCTGCTGCGCCTTCGCCTATGGAACGCCACAAGTACGCCTGTATGATATTCGATGAATTGGAGGAGCTTATCCCCGATTCGGAGGAGCTGCTTGACCGCACATATCTTGAAAGCATTCTGGGCGGGACACAGACACATTCGCCTTTCAGATGCTCTGCAAAGCCGTTTGTTTCGGAGGGCAGGGAGATGGCTGTCACACGCAGGCTTTTCACGGATATTGACGGCAAGCCCATTGACGGCAAGGATATTTCCGAGCAGTACAGAGTATTCATTTTCGATGCCGAAAGCGATCTGGAAATTGCCTTAGCCGAAGCGGAAACAGAGGGCGAGGTAATAGTCATAACAGGCGGGGAATTTGATGCGGCTGCAATTCACAGCGGTATTCATATTATCGAAAATCACCCGAGTCCCGACAAAAATATGTCAAGGGCATATTCGAATATCCTGAAAAAATACCGCACAACCATAAATACATACAATTCCCGTTTTGAACGGCTTTTGAAGGCTGACAGAGAATTTTACGAGGACAAGCAGCTTTTCGGCAACGGCATTTCCTCGAAAAATATGGGCGATGTCAAGAAGCGTTACTGGTATAAAAGATCCGTTGATATTGGTGTGCCCGATCTGGCGGTGCTGTTTATGATAGACGGTTCCGGTTCTATGCGGGGCGAACGGCGGGGTGCGGCAATGACCTCCTCCGTCATACTTCATGAGGTGCTGTCAAAGCAGGGGATAGAGCATTCCATAGTTGAGCATCGTGCAATATTCGGCGAGCCTGAGGTCAGGCATAATGTGCTTGTGAGCTTTCACGGCAGAGATACGGAGAAATATAACATTATGTCCATTGAAGCCGATGAGGGCACACGGGAGGGACTGTCCCTTTTCTGGGCTGAACGCTATCTTGCGCAGAACAGTTCGGCGGAGAATAAGCTGATAGTTGTTATCTCCGACGGACTTCCCGCACATGTCAGCGACGACATTGCATATCTGCCGCCCGTTTCAATAATGGACACCCGAAATGCCGCAAAAAAGATAATTCGCCGAGGGACAAAGATAATTGCTCTTGCACTGGGCGGCAGCGGCGTAAGCTGTTATGACGATCTCAGGCAGATATATTCCGAAACTATCGACTGCACTGACCTGAAAAGTCTTACGGGACAGCTGCTGAAGGTCATTTCAAGGGAGCTGCAATGAGCATCAATATCCTCCGAAAGCTATCTCGTCCTTGTCCTTAACGCCCTTGTAGCACATTTCCGTATGCCAGTCAATGTCATGACCGACGATCTTTTCGGGGGACAGCTTTATGTAGTTCATATCCCCTTCGGCGAGGATATTTCCGTCAATGTCGATTATCTCGGCGTGTCCCTTGACAAATTTGCGGTTTTCAAAGGTGATTATGCCCCTCCCGAGAAGCGTTTGGTCATAGGGGACGGGCTTGCGGTATTTGGTTTCAAGGGTGGTGGTGACGGAGAAGATGTTCGGCTCGTGCACCCATACCGCACGAAAGCCCAGCTCGTCCAGCATTGCGGTAATTAGTCCGCCGTGAACTCGGCTCGGGTAGCTTTGGTGCTGCTCCCTGTATCGGAACAGAGTGAACACGGAGTTATCCTCCATATTGTAGAATTCCGCTTTCAGACCATATTCGTTATCCATTCCGCAGATAATGCACATACGGCTGTTGTCCTGCTTTGATATTACTTTCATTTTTGATGTTCCTTTCGGTTTATTTTAACAGCTCATTTCTGATATATCGGAAGGCTTCATCTTCGCCCTCGTTCATAGCCTTCACAAGCAGCGTTTCCAGAAGCTCCGCCGTTTCGGGGTGGAAGGGACAGCGTTCTCTCGACTTCACAAAATAATCGTAGGCGTCCGAGGGCTTGTAGTCCGCTCCGTGATAGACACGGCAGGCAGCCAGCCTGTCGCAGAACATTTCGACCACGTATTTCACGGGCATTTTCCCGCCCGAGTAACCGCCGCCGTCGGGACCGTAATCCATCCAGTATTCGGGGTGATGCTTGTTTCTGCCCTTGTGATGGAGCCAGGCGGCACTGTATCCCTTGTCCTTGCGTTCGCCGCTGTGTGGGCTTAGCTTGCCCGAGTAATATTTCACTCCGGGGAAAAATTCCGCAGGGGAGTATTTGGACAGGTCGTGGAGAAGTCCCTGACGGTAAAGTCCCGCACGGAAGCAGTACTGCCTGACAAGCCTTCTGTGGAGGGACACGGTTTTCAGATGACCCCAAAGTTTCATTGCAAAGCCTCTTTTCGGTGATGTTTTTTGTTATTATACCACTTTTTTGCGGGATTTTCAAGGGTGAACATGAAAATGGCACGGAAATCAATTTTTAAGTCGTAAGCACGAATAATACTTTAAACCCTTAGATTTTGACGAAGGAATAAACAAGTTGCTGTATGGACGGATAATATGCACCTTGATTGTACTGCTTTATTTCTCTACACAGCCTTTGTGACCTTTGTTTCTTTTGTGGCTCTCCCGCAAAGGGGGAAACTATATGGGCAATGCAAAAATGCAAAGGGACACAACAAACCCTAACGCAAAGCAGGGAGTTTCCCCCGCCCCTAACGTTTC
>JAEDOB010000154.1 GCA_016302225.1 Oscillospiraceae bacterium
TCCCGAACCTGTTGACATATCCCGTAAATAATGATATAATTAAACGATAGTTTATTGAATTAGGAGGCCGGAAAGTGAATAAGGTAAAAAAACCTGTGTTTTTCGTTGTTTTTGCGCTGATAGTTCTCTTTGCATATTCCGTGCTTTGCGGATTCAGCACATATTACGGCGATATAACCACTAAGTATATCAAGGGTGTCGGTGATATCCGAATGGGTATCGACATCAGGGGCGGCGTTGACGTTACGTTTACTCCTCCCGAGGGCTTTGACGCCGAGGACAGCCAGATGGACAGTGCCAAGGAGGTTATCGTTCAGAGAATGATAAATCTCGGCATTACCGACTATGAAAGCTACATCGACTACAACAACGACCGTATAATCGTGCGTTTCCCCTGGAAAGAGGGCGAGGCTGATTTCGACCCCGAGAGTGCTGTTAAGGAGCTGGGCGAAACTGCTATGCTGACCTTCCGTGAGGGCTACGAGGTCGATTCTATGGGACTGCCTACGGGCGTTACCGCAGATACCATAATTCTTGAGGGTAAGGACGTTAAGAACGCTTACGCCGCCTACACTACAAATGATGCGGGTCAGACTCAGTGGGTGGTTGCCCTTGAGCTGAGCGACATTGGCGAGAACGGCGAGAAAAGCGGTGCGGAGAAGTTCTCCGATGCTACCAAGCGTCTTGCGGAAACAAAAGGTCAGATCTCTATCTGGATGGACGATTTCTGCATTTCCTACCCTACCGTAAATGAGTGGATCTCAGGCGGAAGTGCTACCATTACAGGCGATTTCGACGCAGACAGCGCAAAGGCTCTGGCTGACAAGATAAACTCCGGTGCGCTGCCCTTCAAGCTGGTAACTTCCAGCTTCTCTACCATTTCTCCCAGCCTCGGCATGGGGGCTCTGGACGCTATGGTGCTTGCGGGTATCATCGCATTCTGCCTTATTGCAGTTTATGTTATCGTCATTTACAGACTGCCCGGCTTTGTTGCGGTCATCGCACTTGCGGGACAGGTTGCGGGTATGCTGGCATTCGTTTCGGGATATTTCAGCTTTATGAACAGCTCTATCCTGACTATCCCCGGTATTGCGGGTATTATCCTTTCAGTTGGTATGGGCGTTGACGCCAACATCATCACCTCCGAGCGTATCAAGGAGGAGCTGAGAGCGGGCAAAACTCTTGACGGTGCCCTGAATTCGGGCTTTAAGAGAGCATTTGCGGCTATCTTCGACGGAAACGTCACAATGATAATCATTGCTATTATCCTCATGGGTGCCTTCGGTACTCCCGACAGCATTTTTGCAACTCTGCTCCACCCCATATTCTTTATGTTCGGTCCGTCTACTGCGGGAACAATTTACTCCTTTGGCTTCAACCTGCTGACGGGCTGCTTCCTGAACTTCCTTATGGGCGTGTTCTGTTCGAGAATAATGCTCTACTCCATCTCCCGCTTCAAGGCGTTCAGAAATCCCAAGCTTTACGGAGGTGTCTGATATGAAGGAATTTGATTTTGTCGGAAAGAGAAAGGTCTTTTTCATAATTTCCGCCTGCCTGATGGGCGTTATACTGCTTGCTACCGTCATTTTCGGCGTTAAGCTGGACATTCAGTTCAAGGGCGGTACTATCATCAACTACGCCTATGACGGCGAGCTGGACGCTGCTGCATTTTCCGCAAGGGCAAGTGAGATACTGGACGGTATTCCCGTAAATGCCGCAGTCGGCACCGATTTCACCACAAACAGAAACTCCGTGACCCTTTCACTTACAACCAAATCGGGACTTACCTCGGACAAGCAGTTTGAGCTGACAAACACTCTTACCGAAGAGTATTCGGACAATAATCTTGACCTTATTTCGTCCAGCGACGTTTCACCGTCCGCAGGTTCGGAATTCTTCAAGAAGTGTCTGGTGGCTGTTGCATTTGCGTCCATAATCCTTATCATTTACATCGCACTGAGATTTAAGAAGATAAGCGGCTGGAGTGCGGGCGTTGTTGCAATTATCGCACTTTTCCACGATATTATCGTGACATACGGCACATTCGTTATCTGCCGTATGGAGATAGACGCAAACTTTATGGCAGTTGTTCTGACTATCCTCGGTTACTCCATCAACAATACCATTGTTATCTACGACCGTATCAGAGAAAATGAGCGTCTTTACGGCAAGAAAAAGACCAGAGATGAGCTTGTTAATATGTCCATCAATCAGTCTATGACACGTTCTGTACACACTACCGTGTCTACGCTGATAGCTATGGTGACGATCACGGTTGTTGCGCTGGTTTACAGAGTTGATTCCATTATCTCCTTCTCCTTCCCGCTGATAATCGGTATTCTGTCGGGCTTCTATTCTTCCGTTTGTCTTGCAGGTCCCCTCTGGACATTTGTTGATGACAAGTTTGGTTCGGGCAAATCTGAAAAAGGCACGAAAAAGACTGCATAATTTTATAAGCATTTCAAGGGGCGGTAATTGTTTACTGCCCCTTTTTTCGGAAGGAGTGACACAATGACAGCGGGAGTTTCAACAGCCTGCCTTTACCCCATGGAAACGGAGAAGGCACTTCGCTCATTGGCGGAGGCGGGCGCAAAAAATATTGAGATCTTCCTAAACACACACTGCGAGCTTCGCAAACCATATCTGGGAGATATGCTTGACTGCATTCGGGAGTATGGGCTGAACATAACCTCCGTTCACCCCTACACCTGCGGCGTGGAGCCTATGATGCTTTTCACCGCTTACGAACGCAGGCTGAATGATATGATCGGCTATTACAAGCGGTTTTTCGGGTTTATGGGAAAGGTCGGGGCGAAATATTTTATCCTTCACGGGAACAAGCCCGAAAACAGTTTCCCCGTTGAAGCGGAGTTTGAGAATTTCGCAAGGCTGCAAAAGGCTGCCCGTGAGATGGGCGTTGAGGTGCTTCGGGAAAATGTTGCCCGCTGCACATCGGGTAAGCTTTCCTATATGCTGGAAATGAAGCGGTATCTGGGAGATATGGCGTCCTTCGTTCTGGACACAAAGCAGGCTGTCAGGGCGGGAGAGGATCCAATAGAAGCTGCAAAGGCACTGGGGGACAGCATCAAGCATATCCACTATTCCGAAAGCGGCAAAAAGGGAGATTGTCTGCCCTGCGGCTGCGGCGACAGGAACCCCGCTGTGTTCTTTGAAACGCTGAAAAGCGTCGGATTTGACGGTGCTGTTATCCTTGAGCTTTACGCAGACGGTTACACGGGCGGGGCAAAGGCGTTGGCGGAGAACTGCCGTATGATCGCAGAGTATCTTTGAAGTTCCAAAATCTGTAATTAATACTTAATACTTAATTAATGCAATTCCTGTGCAAATGTGATACAATAAAACTAGGTACTTTTTACAGATTTAATTTGAAATGCGGTGATGGTTTTGGATATTTTTATTCCCGAGAATGTCAGGGCGGTCATTCATTCTTTGGAAAATGCGGGGTTTGAAGCGTATATAGTTGGCGGCTGCGTCAGGGACAGCTTTATGGGGCGTATCCCCAATGATTACGACGTATGCACCAATGCAAAGCCCGACGAAGTAAAGGCTGCTCTCAGCGGCTTCAAGACAATTGACACGGGTATCAAGCACGGAACTGTTACCGTAATGTCCGATAACGAGCCTGTGGAGGTCACTACCTATCGTATCGACGGGGAATATTCCGACCACAGAAAGCCCGATTCGGTGGAGTTTACCGATCAGCTTACCGATGATCTGTCCCGCCGTGATTTTACCATAAATGCAATGGCATATTCCGATAAAACGGGTGTTGTGGACGTTTTCAACGGTCAGAAGCATCTGTTTAACAGAAAAATTCGCTGCGTCGGAGAACCCGAAAAGCGTTTTGAAGAGGACGCTTTGCGTATTCTCCGTGCGCTGAGATTTGCCTCCGAGCTGGAATTTGTGCTGGATAAGGACACGGATTCCGCCGTTCACCGCTGCCGAAAGCTGCTGCGGGACGTTTCCGAGGAGCGCATAACTGCGGAGCTGAACAGGTTGCTGTTGGGCGAAAATGTTTATGACGTGCTGATGAATTATCACGATGTAATTGAGGTGTTTATTCCCGAAATTGCGCCCTGCGTCGGGTTCAATCAGCAAAGCAGATACCATCTTTATGATGTCTGGGAGCACACGGCAATGTCCGTATCTCAGGCGAAAAAGGATTTGACCATAAGGCTGGCGATGCTGCTTCACGACATTTCCAAGCCCGACTGCTTCAAGCTTGACGATAACGGTCAGGGACATTTTTACGAGCACGAGCAGCTGGGTGCAGAGGTCGCCGAGAAGATCCTTCGCCGTCTGAAATACCCGAACAGCGTTATTGAGGACGTTGTTACACTTATCCGCTATCACTATGTAACGCCCGTTGATGACGAGCGTGTTATTAAGCGGCTGATGTCGAAGATAGGTTCTCCCGCATTCCACCGTCTTATGGAGGTTCAGAAGGCGGACAGCCGTGCAAAGCAGCCGTTTTGTATGGAGCGTGTTCCGCTTATCGACAAGATAAATTTCAAGGCATACGAGATTGAAAAGCGGGGCGACTGCATTTCCCTGAAGGATCTGGCTGTCAACGGAAACGATATTATGGAACTGGGATATTCGGGAAAAGCCGTTGGCGTTGTGCTTGAGGAGCTTTTGCAGTCGGTCATTTCGGAAGAGATTTCCAATGACAAGGATGCGTTGATTTCTATGGCAAAAAAGCTTGGTGAAAAAGCGGAGATATAAAAATAAGGGGCTGTTGCAGCGTTCACTGCAACAGCCCCTTGCTTTATGTTCTGCGGGAAATATTATTTATTCTTTGCCAGATACTCCAGATTTCTGCTAATAAGCTCGCATCTCTGCTTAACGCAGTCAGCGGAACGGAGGGGGTCTGAGGGGGTGTTGAAGGTGTAGTCCATAAGCTTTTCAAGAGTGGTTTCCGCAACGTGAACTCTTGTGTCGGAGGACGCATAGTAGATAAGCACCTGTCCGTTATCCCGTACAACTGCGCCGTTGGTGAAGGTAACGTTGGACACGTCGCCTACACGTTCCTCGCCCTGGGGTGCAATGAACAGTCCCGACGGAGAAGCGATCAGCTTGGAGGGGTCATTCAGGTCGGTGGCGAAAACGTAGATGACATATCTCAGTCCCGCAGCGGTGTTTCTTACGCCGTGAGCAATATGTATCCAGCCCTTTTCCGTCTTGATGGGAACAGCACCTGCGCCGTTCTTTACCTCGGTGATAGTGTGGTAAAGGCGAGGGCTGATGACCTTTTCTTCCGTGCAGATAACGGGATTTGTAATGTCCTCACAAAGTCCGAAGCAGATTCCTCCGCCCGAGCCTGTGGAGATGAAATCGTCCTGGGGGCGGGTGTAGAAGGCATATTTTCCGTCAACAAATTCGGGGTGAAGTACCACATTTCTCTGCTGAGGAGATTTAGACTTAAGATTGGGCAGACGCTCCCAAGTGGTCAGATCCTTTGTACGGACAATGCCAGCCTGTGCGAATGCTGCGGACAGGTCGCCCGATGATGTGTCCTTGCTTTCGGAGCAGAAAACGCCGTATATCCAGCCGTCCTCGTGCTTTGTCAGACGCATATCGTAAACATTGGTTTCCTCGGGAACGGTATCGGGGAGCATTATGGGATAATCTCTGAAACGGAAGTTATCAACGCCGTTTTCGCTTTCCGCAACGGCAAAAAAAGACTTTCTGTCGTTTCCCTCAACTCTTGCAACAAGGCAAATTTTGCCGTCCAGCTC
>JAEDOB010000155.1 GCA_016302225.1 Oscillospiraceae bacterium
TATGCCGAGGCTCGTTAAATCGGGCTTCGGCATATTTTTTTGAAAAAACTATTGACAAATCCAAACACTTGTGATATAATAGGATACTACCCAAAAGATGAAAGGAGTGCCGACCATGGACAAGGAAAATTTCAAAACGATTGCCGAAAACCGTCAGGTACGGCACGAATACTTTATTATCGAAAGCCTTGAAGCAGGCATTGAGCTTGTGGGTACGGAGGTCAAGTCTATCCGTCAGGGCGGGGTAAATTTGAAGGACAGCTGGTGTTCCATTGAGGACGGTGAGCTGTTCGTCAAGCAGATGCACATTTCTCCCTATGACCACGGCAATATCTTCAACAAGGACCCTATGAGGACACGAAAGCTGCTTGTCCACAAAAACGAGATAATGCGGCTTTTCGGCAAGGTGAAGCAGGAGGGGCTTACGCTGATACCTGTTTCCATGTACTTTAAGGGCTCCAGAGTCAAGGTTCAGGTGGGCTTGTGCAAGGGTAAAAAGCTTCACGATAAGCGTGCCGATATGGCTTCCAGAGATGCCAAGCGTGAGATCGAAAGAGCCGTTAAGGAACGCAACCGGTAACGGGGATGTAAAGGTTTCGACGGGGGTTGTGAAGTTCGATAAGCGGGCAGAGGTCGCCTCATCTCTTTAAACGGGGCAAACGTTTATAAATTTAAACGACAACTCTAATTACGAATTAGCAGCTGCTTAATTGCTGCTCGTCCGGCAGAGAAGTACCGCGGTCTCTGATTCGGGCGTCGACTAGCGGTGAACGTCAGGGGAATTCGTCTGCGCTCCTCTGATGTATCAGCAGACTACCAAGCATCTGAGCCTGTCCGCCGGCGCTGATGCAAGGGAACGCAAATGACGGAATACGCCCGTAGAAGTTCGTATGGATCGGCTTTCGGACAGGAGTTCGATTCTCCTCATCTCCACCATTTATAAAATGCCTATTTTACACAAACCACGTAGAATAGGCGTTTTCTTTATTGCCTTGAGGTTTAGGAAACACCCATTGATCGGTATTTCCTTAGAAAATAACAAAAATTGCGAAATATGAAACGCAAAAACCGTCCCAGAGTTTATGTATTTCCTCGATTCGGACGGATATATCCCCACATTTCGTGAGAGAAGCAGAAAATATTTTTCAGCTGAGATTTTGAAAAGAGGTCTTTAACGTGTGGCTGTTATATGCAGCATTGTCCGCATTATTTGCGGCGCTTACCACAATATTTGCGAAAATCGGCGTTGACAAGGTGGATTCCACCCTTGCCACCGCCATACGAACTGTTGTTGTCCTTGCGGCGGCATGGGGAATGGTCTTTATAGCGGGAAAGCAGCGGGGTATAGCCGACATTGACCGAAAAAGCTGGATTTTCCTCGTTCTTTCGGGACTTGCCACGGGCATTTCATGGCTCTGCTACTACAAGGCACTGCAAAACGCACCCGCTTCAAAGGTCGCTCCCGTGGACAAATTCAGCCTCGTTATTACCATGATACTGTCCTTTGTCGTCCTGAAGGAGCAGCTTTCCGTCAAGGACATAATAGGTGCTTTGCTGATAACTGCGGGCACGCTGGTCATCATATTGTAAGCGAAAAAAGCAATTTTCGGCGATAATAAAAAAAATCGAAAAATGTGTTGCTTTTCTTTAATTTATATGGTATAATAATATTGTTTATAGGTTTCTGCGGGCAATTGTGCGTATTTTCGCAGTAATCCATATTTAATATGAAATTTTCTGGAGGAATTTAAATGTCATATCCACTGATAGCACCCGATTTCTATAAAGAATATACCGAAAGCTGGGACAGGGAAAAGGACGGCGATATTCCCTGCGAGATAATCTTTACCCCCGCAGCAGCCGAGTATGTTTTCACCCTCAATAACGTTGATACCGTTATGAGATTGATGGCTCATAAGGAAAAGCTTACTTTCCAGATGTACAATCTCAAGCCCGACCCTGAGCGTGATGCCGCTTACGAAAAGCAGAACAAGGAAAAGCTTGCGCTGTTCCCGCTTCTCCAGTATTACTGGCCCCTTAAAACGCTGATGATGAACATTCTCCAGCGTCGAGAAGCAGCCTTTGAAAAGAGAATGCTGGTGCTGAACTACGCTATCAAGGCAGTTCAGGAGATCATTGACAGAAATCAGGCTGAGGCTATTCCTGCGTTCGTTTCTCAGTTTATCGCAAGAGAGGATTACAGCGACGTTCTGGCATATTTTGCCGAGCTGCGTCCCGCACTTGATTACAGCATGAACGACGGTCTGTCCCTTTTGGATATTTTCAACACAAATCCGCAGTTTGGCGAGATAATGAACACCATCTACGCTAACCTCGGTATTGACAGATCCAAGGAGGCTACCAAGGAGGACATCGAAAGACACGTCAAGAACTATTTCGAGCTGAAAAAGTCCTTCTATACGGGCTTTATGAAGGGCAGAGAGCATTATATCGAGAACATTATGGTCAACTACCTCTGGTCGCTGTCCATGCCCTTTGCGGATCCTTCCATTTCCGTATGGGACAACTATGTGTTCTACTGCGCACTTTACAACGCTATCAAGGTAATGCTGACCTGCTATATGAAGGACAAGGACGATTCCGACTTTGCCTATGCGGTCGCTATGTTCTCCTATCAGTTCCACAACACTCCCAGAGAAATTGTCAGGGAAGTTGTTAAGATCATCAAGGACGCAGGCGAGGGCAACAACGGCGATATGGCTATGCTGGTTCTTGGCTGATTTTCGGTTTTCGTAAATAACACAAAGTGCCGTTCCGAATGGGGGACGGCACTTTTTTTAATGCTTGTAAGCCTCCGTGACCGCCTTTGCCACTGCCTTTGCAACGCCTTTATCAAGGGGATCGGGGATAATTCGGTCGGGGGACAGCTCCTTTTCGGGGATATACGATGCGATCGCATAGGCAGCGGCGGACTTCATCTCCTCGGTTATCTCCTTCGCACGGACGTCCAGCGCACCTCGGAATATCCCGGGGAAAGCAAGGAGATTATTTATCTGATTGGGAAAATCGCTCCGTCCCGTGCCAACAATTGAAGCACCCGCCGCCTTTGCAGCATGGGGCATTATCTCGGGTCGGGGGTTTGCCAGCGCAAAAATTATGGGCTTTTCCGCCATGGAACGCACCATTTCTTCGGTCAGACAATCGGGGGAGGAAACGCCGATAAACAGGTCGGCACCCTTTAAGACGTCCTCCAATGTTCCGCTTTTCCTGTGAAGGTTTGTCAACTCGGCGATGTCGGATTTTTGGCTGTTCAGACCGTTTCTGCCCTTGTAGATAGCACCTGTTCGGTCGCAGATGATAATATCCTTCAGTCCCGCAGACCTAAGCAGACGTGCTATGGCAAGTCCCGCAGCACCTGCGCCGTTGATGACTGCTTTTGTTTTGGAAATGGTTCGGTTTGTTAGCTTCAGCGCATTTATGAGGGCGGCAAGAACGACTATTGCCGTGCCGTGCTGGTCGTCGTGGAAAACGGGAATATGGCAGCATTCCTTTAGCTTTTCTTCAATTTCAAAGCAGCGGGGAGCGGAAATGTCCTCCAGATTTATGCCGCCGAAGCTGCCCGAAATGAGTTTGACGGTGTTCACTATCTCGTCAACATTCTGCGATTTTATGCAGATAGGGAAAGCGTCCACATCGGCAAAATGCTTGAACAGGGCGCATTTTCCCTCCATTACGGGCATGGCGGCTTCGGGACCGATGTCGCCCAGACCGAGTACAGCCGTTCCGTCGGTGACAACGGCAACGAGGTTTGAACGGGCAGTCAGTTCAAAGCTTTTTTCGGGGTCACGGTTTATTTCAAGACATGGCTCGGCAACTCCGGGGGTGTAGGCAAGGGCAAGGTCGTCACGGGTTTCAAGGGGAATTTTGCATTCTATCCCAATTTTGCCCCGCCATTCATAGTGCTTTTTCAGAGATTTTTCGGAATAATTCATAGACGGTTTCCTTTCGCTTTTTTCCCTTAGTGTGTTCCGAAAATCCCGTAATATTCCACAAAAAAAATCCTCAGACAATTTTACGAAAAACTGTCTGAGGATAAATATATTATGATTTATCAGATAGCCTTAAAAGCTTCCTCCAGGTCGAAGATAATATCGTCGATATGCTCCGTACCGATGGAAAGTCTGATGGTGTTGGGCTTGATACCCTGTTCCTCCAGCTCTGCGCCGTTCAGCTGAGAATGTGTTGTGGAAGCGGGGTGGATAGCCAGAGATTTTACGTCTGCAACATTAGCCAGCAGGGAGAAAATTTGCAGATTGTCGATGAACTTCTTTGCTTCTTCCTCGCCGCCCTTTATCTCAAAGGTGAAGATGGAACCGCCGCCGTTCGGGAAATATTTGTCGTAAAGCTCCTTCTGTCTGCCTGTTGCCAGCGAGGGGTGATTTACCTTTTCCACCTTGGGGTGATTATTCAGGAAATTAACCACCTTGAGGGCATTTTCAACGTGTCTTTCAACTCTCAAAGACAGAGTTTCCAGACCCTGCAGGAAGATAAATGCGTGGAAGGGGGACAGGGTCGCACCCGTATCTCTCAGCAGGATAGCCCTTATCTTTGTAACGAATGCTGCGGGACCTACTGCCTTTGTGAAGCTTACGCCGTGATAGCTGGGATTGGGCTCGGTGAGAGCGGGGAACTTTCCGCTTGCCTCCCAGTCAAACTTGCCGCTGTCCACGATAACGCCGCCGATAGCTGTGCCATGTCCGCCGATGAACTTGGTTGCGGAATGAACAACGATGTCTGCGCCGTACTCAATAGGTCTGATAAGGTAGGGAGTGCCGAAGGTGTTGTCCACTACCAGAGGTATCTTGTGCTTGTGGGCAATATTTGCAAGCTTCTCAATGTCGATTACATTGGAGTTGGGATTGCCCAAAGTTTCGATGTAAAGAGCCTTTGTGTTCTCCTTGATAGCGTTTTCGAATGCGGCTTCATCGTCGGGTTCAACGAAGGTGGTGGTGATGCCGTAATCGGGAAGGGTGTGTTCAAGCAGATTGTATGTACCGCCGTAAATGGTCTTTGCGGCAACGATATGGTCGCCTGCCTTTGCCAGATTCTGGATAGTGTAGGCGATAGCGGCAGCACCCGAAGCGGTCGCCAGAGCAGCAACGCCGCCTTCAAGAGCAGCAATTCTCTGCTCGAAAATGTCCTGTGTGGGGTTGGTAAGTCTGCCGTAGATGTTGCCTGCGTCCTTCAAGGCAAATCTGTCGGCGGCGTGCTGAGAGTTGTGGAAAACAAATGAAGTGCTGGCATAAATGGGGACAGCTCTTGCGTCGGTAACGGGGTCTGCATTTTCCTGTCCTATGTGAAGCTGCTTGGTTTCAAATTTAAGGTTTCTTCCTGTAAAATCGCTCATATTATTACTCCCTTTCGGTTTTAGTATAATCAACCTATTTGGTTGGTAGGAATTAGCTTGTTATTATAATAACCTATAAATACTAGTTTGTCAATAGGTTTTATCTGGTTTTGGATATTTTTATAAATTATACTTGGAAATCAAGCCGATATTGAGCGATATTAACAAAAATCGACAGATTGACTATTATTTGCTTTGGTGTTATAATATTTTTATGAGATTTACCTTTGTTTGCTCCGATAAATGGCACAGCATTGTCCCCTTTGCGGAAAATGAAAATTTCAGTCGCCGCTAAACACTTTACTGAGTTTAATACTAATCCCTCATTAAAGCGTTGACAAAAAATCTGCACAAAACCCATATATGCAAGCTTTTGCTTGATTTTTTGTCC
>JAEDOB010000156.1 GCA_016302225.1 Oscillospiraceae bacterium
GCGAGGTAATCACAATGAATAAAAAATATGGTGCGGAGCTTTCTGCGCTTACGGTTTTTCGGGGAATACTTGACGACCCTGTAATGGCAAGGCTGAAAAAGCTGCTGGACACGGACAGCAAAAGCACGGAGTTTATCTCACTTTATTCCGATTTCGTCAGCGAGCTTTTCAAGACTACCGATAATTTTACCGAATATCTGCTGAGCCTTGTTTTGGAAAATGAAAATCCGTATATGCTGAAAATGGCTGAGGAGGGCAGTTCGGGGGAAATTCTCCGCCGCTGCGCCGAAAAAGAGCTGCTTATTTTGCAGGAGCTTTCACGGCTGACAAGTGCCGATGTCTGCGACGGTCTGGATTATGACGGCTATCTGTCCGAGTGGGCGGTTTCCGAGCGGGATTTTTCGGAGATATACCATGAGCGTATCGCAAATGTTTCCGTAAAGGGATATGGTATCTATGCGAAATATCATACATTTATGCTTAGGGACGAAAAGATAGTCCCCGTGAAAAATCCCGACACACAGCGGCTTTCTCAGCTCAGCGGCTATGAGCTTGAACGGAAAAAGGTCATTGACAACACCATTGCTCTCTTAAACGGCAAGCCTGCGGCAAACGTTCTTCTCTACGGCGATGCGGGAACGGGCAAGTCCTCCACCGTCAAGGCGATCGTCAACGAGTTCAGGGACAGGGGGCTGCGGCTTATTGAGATAAAGAAGTCGCAGCTGCACAGTATGCCCATAATCCTTGAAAATATTTCCAAAAATCCACTGAAATTCATTCTGTTTATCGACGACCTTTCCTTTGCTGCCGATGATGACGATTTCGGCGCATTAAAGGCGATACTTGAAGGCTCAATTTCCCACAAAACGCCCAATCTCGCCATTTACGCCACCAGCAACCGCCGCCATCTGGTAAAGGAAAAGTTCTCCGACCGTGACGGGGACGACATTCACAAGAATGACAGCATGGCGGAGCTTATCTCCCTTTCCGACCGCTTCGGTCTGACGGTAACGTTCCTGAAACCCGACAAGCAGCAGTATTTCGAGATAGTGAAAAATCTTGCGGAGGAGTACGAGATAGGTCTTGCGGAGGAGGAGCTGCAGCTTAAAGCGGAGGAGTTTGCCATCAGGCGAAGCGGACGCTCTGCCCGTGCGGCAAAGCAGTTTATCGAGCAGCTTAAAGCTCAGCAATAAGGGGCGATTTACATATTTTGAAATAATTCATATAAATATCACATTGCTATCACATTGATTTAGTAAAATATACTAAAGAATTTATCCGAAAGGGTGACGTTCAAGTGGCAATTGCCAATGTGAAAAGTGAAGTTTATCTTGATTTAGATACGGAAAAGCGGCATTCTTCCGATGTGACCTGCCAGCCGGAAACCGACAGCACCAACGTTTACGGGCTGATGACCGCCGACGGAAATCCTGCTATTTTGCAGACCGCCATGCAGTTTCAGCAGATAATGCTGCTTTACGAGGGCGCCGTTCAGCAGGTGAAGAACAAGCTGGACATTCTCAGCAAGGAGTTCCATATTACCAATAACCGAAATCCCATTGATTCTATACGTTACCGCATTAAAGAGCCTATGAGCATTGCCGAAAAGCTCAGCCGAAAGGGTATGGAGGTCACGCTGGAAAATATGGTCACAAAGCTGAACGACATTGCGGGAATTCGTGTGGTTTGTCCGTTTATTTCCGATGTTTACACCGTTGCCGATATGCTGACCATGCAGGACGATATTCGGGTGGTGGAAAAGAAGGATTATGTTGAAAATCCTAAGAAAAACGGCTACCGAAGCCTTCATCTGGTGCTGGAGGTAATGGTTTTCCTGTCCGACAGAAAGCAGCCTGTCCGTGTGGAGGTGCAGATAAGGACAATCGCTATGAATTTCTGGGCAAGTCTGGAGCATCAGCTGCGGTACAAGTCCAGCTCGGAAATTTCCGAAAGCATTTCCGAGGATTTGAAGGAATGCGCCGAAATAATCGCACTGACCGACAAGCGTATGCAGCGTATCAAGGAGCAGATAGACGAAGTTGACTAAAAAAACCGCCGAAACGTGAAAAACGCTTCGGCGGTTGTTTATTCGGATATTAAACGTTGAAACGGAAGGTAACAATATCTCCGTCCTGCATAACATAGTCCTTTCCTTCAAGGCGGACAAGTCCTTTTTCCTTTGCTTCGGTCATACTGCCGCACTTCATCAGGTCGTCAAAGGAAACAATTTCGGCACGGATAAAGCCCTTTTCAAAGTCGGTGTGAATCTTTCCCGCTGCCTGGGGAGCTTTTGTGCCCTTGGTGATGGTCCATGCCCTTACCTCGGGCTGTCCTGCGGTAAGGAAGGAGATAAGTCCCAGAAGTGAATAGCCCTCCTTGATAATACGGTCAAGTCCCGAAACCTCCAGACCAAGGTCGGAGAGGAACATCTGCTTGTCCTCGTCGGACATATCGGAGATCTCCGCTTCTATCTGTGCGCAGATGGGTAGAACGGCTGCCTTTTCGTTTTTGGCGATTTCGCAGACGGTTTTGTAATGCTCGCTGGTGTCTATGTTGTTTCGGAAATCGTCCTCGCAGAGATTTGCCGCATAGATAACGGGCTTTGCGGAAAGCAGGGGCATATCCTTGATGGTTTCCAGCTGTTCCTCGGTAAAGTCGAAGGAACGTGCGGAGCGTCCCTCTTCCATATGCGCCTTTAACGCTTCTAGGAAATCCACTTCCGCCTGATATTTTTTATCGCCCTTTACAAGCTTCTTTGTGCGGTCGATACGTCTTTCGACAATTTCAATGTCCGCAAAGATAAGCTCAAGGTCGATGGTTTCGATATCTCTGCGGGGGTCAACGCTGCCGTCAACGTGAATAATGTCGGGGTCCTCAAAGCAGCGGACAACATGAACGATAGCGTCCACCTCACGGATATTGGAGAGGAACTTGTTGCCAAGACCCTCGCCCTTTGATGCGCCCTTTACAAGACCTGCAATGTCAACGAATTCCAGCCTTGCGGGGGTGAATTTTACGGGATTATACATTTCCGCCAGCTTGTCAAGCCGTTCATCGGGGACGGAAACAACGCCCACATTAGGCTCTATTGTGCAGAAGGGATAGTTTGCGGATTCTGCGCCTGCATTTGTCAGCGCATTGAAAAGGGTGCTTTTTCCCACGTTGGGAAGTCCTACCATACCAAGCTTCATAATTCTAAAGTCCTTTACTAAACATATTTATTTGCGCCGTTAAAGCACAATGATAAAGCCGCTTTCGCTTTACGGTACATTAACAAGTAAGCAAAAATGAAAATTTTGCGTAATGTAAATGTAGGGGACGGGTTTCCCGTCCCGTTATGACCATTATTGTGTAATGCGGGACGGGAAACCCGTCCCCTACAATATGTCACTCTACAAATAATATGCTTGTTGAAATATCGTACACGTTGCTTTAAGCTTTGCGGCTTTTTCTTTTTGAAATTACCGAGATTCAGTCCTCGTCGTCATCGTCAAGATGCAGACTGCGGACATATTCTGCGCTGTCGAACTCCTCTTCCTCATTGCAGCCCTCGCAGCGCTTTTTTGCACAGCCTGCCGCCGATAATGCGCCAACGACAAGACCGAGGACAAATGCGATCAATGCGGTGAAAACGAGTATTCCGTTTGATTCGGAGCTTTCGGATTCGCAGCGGTTTTTGCAAAATTCGCACATAATAATAACTTCCTTTCGATTGTCGGTTGGTGTCCGACCTACATATTTACATTATACACCAAATCCCGATAAAAATCAAGCTGTTTTTATAAAAAATGTAAAAAAGCCGTTATTCTGCGGTATTTTCCGTGACATTTTCGGGATCATCATCGGAATGAGGGGGTTCAGCGGGAATGCGGGAGGCGATGAATTCGCTTGCTGCGGTGCATATTACCGAGGTCAGGGGGACAGCTATGAGCATTCCGCCAATGCCTCCAATTCCGCCGCCCACGGTTATGGCTATGAGCGTAAACAGTGGAGAAAGCCCCACGCTGCTGCCTACCACCTTCGGGTAGATAAGATTTCCTTCAATCTGCTGGATAACAACTATGAAGATGACGAACCAAAGTGCCTGAACGGGCTTAACAAGCAGGAGTATCAGAACACCCGGCACCGTTCCCACGAACGCTCCCACAATGGGGATAAGGGAGGTAACGCCCACCAGCACGCTGATAAGCAGGGGATATTCCAGACCGAGGAGGGACATTCCGATAAAGCAGAGAATGCCGAGGATAAACGCTTCGGTCAGCTGTCCCGAAACGAAGTTTGAGAAGGCTTCTGCGGTCATACATTTGAGCTTGTGGAGCTTTTCGTAGACCTTTTCGGGGAAAATAGCCCTGAAAAGCTTGCCCGAGCCGTCAAGAAGAGCGTCCTTGTCGAGCAGGATATACACGGAGATAATAAAGCCGATAACAGTGTTTACCGCACCTGTCACCACGTTGTAGGTGAAGCCGAACATTCCGCCGAGAAGCTGGGGGATATGCTCTGCTATTTCGCCCACCTTCTGTTTGATGGTGGCAAGCAGGTCGGCATCGTTCAAAAGATTATTCAGCCATTCAAAGTCATTTTCGGCAATGGTCTTGTTGTAGAAATTAATAAAGTTTTCGTAATAGGTATCGAAATTGCTTGCAAACAGGCGCACGCTGTCCGAGAACTGCGGCACGACAAATCCCACCAGAGCGCAGACTATCAGCAGAAAAAGGACGTACACCGCCGCTACCGAAAGATTGTGAAGCCCCTTTTCGCCAAGCCGTCTGAATCTTTTGCGGAAAAATTCCTTTAGTCGGAGCATGGGCTTGTTCAGCACGAAAGCCACCGCTATTCCGATAAATACGGGAGAAAACACGCTGATGACCGTTGCGATAAAGCTGCCGATACTGTCGATCTTTACAAGTATCATTGCTTCTATCAGCAAAATTGCGGAGCAGATCGCAGCAAGCCTGATAATTCTTTTGTCGGGCATAGAAAAACCTCCGATATAAAAAATGGGCACATCAAACCCGATATGCCCCACAATTATTCTATTATATTTATCGGTAAATATCAATAGTATTACCTGCAATTTATTGTAACTTTGTACATATTTAACAAAAACGCTTGCATTTTTTACAGGCTTGTGGTATAATGTGATTGTTGTCTGATAAAAAAAGCTATCTATCCCGAAAAGCGGGGCTTTTAGGACGGCAGATATACAATACTAATTTTAAAAGGAGCTGCACTATACCTTGAATAACTGGATACAAAAATCAAACTTCTACCATATTTACCCTCTGGGCTTCTGCGGGGCGGAAACCTATCGCCATGAGTCCGCCGAAACTCCCGTGAACCGCATTAAGAAGATCTCCGAGTGGATTCCTCATCTCAAAAAAATGAACATAAACGCCGTTTATCTGGGACCTCTTTTCGAGTCCACAAAGCACGGCTATGATACCATTGATTATAAGACAGTTGACCGCCGTCTGGGAACAAACGACGATTTCAAAAAGGTTTGTGCCGACCTTCACGCAAACGGCATAAGAATAGTTCTGGACGGTGTTTTTAACCATGTTGGACGTGATTTCATCGGCTTCAAGGACGTTCAGCAGAACAGGGAGCGTTCCCGTTACTGCGGCTGGTTCTGCGGGCTGAATTTCGGTGGAAATTCCTCCTATAACGACGGCTTCTGGTACGAGGGCTGGAACAACTGCTATGACCTTGTAAAGCTTAATC
>JAEDOB010000157.1 GCA_016302225.1 Oscillospiraceae bacterium
AGCGTAATGGCATAATACTTTACAGATATATTGCTGTAAACAACGTATTTACAGTGCTGTAAAGTGACTAAGCTTCACAGATTTTGCAAAGGTGGTAGATAAAAATGCTCGCAAAAAGGATAGTTCCCTGCCTTGATGTCAGAGATGGCAAGGTTGTAAAGGGAGTAAACTTTATAGGCATAAAAGAAGTCGGTGACCCCGTAGAATGCGCCGCAGAGTATGACAAACAGGGCGCAGACGAGATAGTTTTCCTTGATATAACGGCAACTCATGAAGGACGGGGCACAATGCTCGATGTTGTCAGCAGGACGGCAAAGCAGGTGTTCGTTCCCCTGACGGTCGGCGGCGGAATACGCACCATTGATGATTTCCGTGACACGCTGAGGGCGGGAGCGGACAAGGTTTCCGTAAACTCGGCGGCGGTTAGAAATCCTCAGCTTATCAAAGAAGCGGCGGATATTTTCGGAAGTCAGTGTGTAGTCGTTGCAATTGATGCAAAAAAGCGTCCCGACGGCGGATATACTGTTGTTGTCAACGGCGGACGAATCGACATGGGAATTGACGCTGTTGAGTGGGCGAAAAAGGCGGAGGAGCTTGGTGCAGGCGAAATTCTCCTGACCTCAATGGACACGGACGGCTGCAAGAATGGCTTTGACATTGATATGCTCAACGCTGTCTGCTCGGTGGTGAATATTCCCGTTATTGCCAGCGGCGGCTGTGGCAAGCTGGAACACTTTACAGAGGTTTTCGAGAAAACGGAGTGTACTGCGGCTTTGGCGGCGTCACTTTTCCATTTCAGGGAGCTGACTGTGGGTGAAGTTAAGTCGGAGATGAAGAAGCATAACATTCCCGTCAGAACGATGTAAGCGTATGAGTATAGCTATACGTTATGCGAATACCCATGATGCCGAAGCAATTGCCGTGATTTGCAGCGAGGACTTGGGTTACAGCTGTTCCGATACATTGGTAAGAGCAAAGCTTTCGGGGCTTGACAAGAGCCGTGAAGCTGTGTTTGCTGCCGAATCGGAAGGCAAAGTCATCGGATATGTTCACGTTGAAAGGTACGACACGCTTTATATGGAAACGCTTGCCAACATCTTAGGACTTGCTGTGAGAAATGACAGCAGAAGGCTTGGTGCAGGGCGTATGCTTATGGCTGCTGCCGAGGACTGGGCAATGGAAAACGGTGCTGTCGGAGTGCGTCTTAATTCGGGCGGACAGCGGAAGGAAGCACATGCTTTTTATCGGGCTGTTGGATATTTGTCGGAAAAAGAGCAGCTGCGTTTTCTGAAAATGTTTTGATTTGGAGTTTTTTTATATGGGACTTATTGAAGAAACAAGTGAGCTTATGCTTGACTGGGACAAGCTTTCGGCGATGTCCCCCGAAAATCACGTTATTCCCGTGGCTGTTCAGAATATGGACACTAAAGAGGTCATTCTCATTGCCTATATCAACAAGCAGGCTTTGGAGGAATCTATCAGGCTTCGTAAGGTGGTTCTCTGGAGCACATCTAGGAACAAGCTGTGGTTTAAGGGACAGGAGTCGGGGAACACCTTTACTTTACACCAT
This sequence comes from Oscillospiraceae bacterium, assembly GCA_016302225.1. Taxonomy (GTDB): domain Bacteria; phylum Bacillota; class Clostridia; order Oscillospirales; family Ruminococcaceae; genus UMGS1889. The sequence goes on from JAEDOB010000157.1 coordinate 1,571, forward strand.
ATTTTTGTGAACTGCGAGCAGAATTCTCTGGTATTTCAGGCGACACCCGACAAGGGGAATATCTGTCACACAAGCTACAACGGCGTTCCCAACAACTGCTATTACCGTGAGCTGGATATGGATAGTATGAAGCTTATCAATTTAAATGAAATAAAGGGAGAAAAAATATGACTATTTATCAGGAAATTTTTGAGGTCATCAAGGCAAGAAAGGCGGCTTTTGACAGGGGTGAAGCACCCGAAAAGTCCTACACCTGCTACCTTTTTGAAAAGGGTGTTGACAAGATATGCAAAAAAGTCGGCGAGGAGGCTGCGGAAACCATTATTGCGGCAAAAAACGGCGATAATGACGAGCTTATGAACGAGATAAACGACCTTATTTATCATGTTATGGTGCTTGCCGTAAATCAGGGACTGGAATGGTCAGATGTGGAAAAGGTGCTTGACGAGAGAAACGAAAAGATAGGAAATCTCAAGCAGTTCCATACTGTTGACAAAAACACCTGATAATTCGGGCATTTTGCGGAAGAATAATCTCATTGCTTTATAAAGGAGTGCTGTTATGAATTTCAGGAAATCAACGGGCTTTTTTGACAGCTCAAACGGCATTGACAGGATAGCATACTATATTTATTGCCCCGAAAATACGGCAGTTAGGGCGGTTGTTCAGATTTCCCACGGTATGTGCGAATATATTGAGCGATATGAGGATTTTGCGGATTTTCTTTGCGGAAATGGAATTGCCGTTTGCGGAAATGACCATCTGGGACACGGAAATTCCGTCAGCTCCGATGATGAGCTGGGATATTTTGCATCCGAAATGGGCTGGACATTTCTGCCAAAGGATCTTCACCGTATGACTGCCATTATGCAGGAGGAATATGGCGACCTGCCGTATATAATGTTCGGGCACAGTATGGGTTCCTTTGCGGCTAGGGCATATGCGGCAAAGTACGGGAGATGCCTTGACGGGCTTATTCTCTGCGGAACCAGCGGCGGTGAGCCTGCTGCCGATGCGGGGCTTGCGCTGGCAAAATCGCTTTCGGCTGTAAAGGGCGACCACTATCGTTCGGAAAAGATTCAGCAGATGCTTTTTGGTGTCAGCAATTTCAAGGTTGAAGAAAAGCGGACGGAATTTGATTGGGTTTCAAGGGACAGGGAGATAGTTGCAAAATATATGCTTGACCCTAAGTGCAATTTCACCTTTACGGTAAGGGGCTACTACGACCTTATTATGCTGCTGGAATACGTTTCTTCGGAGGATTGGGCGGATAAAATACGAAAGCATCTCCCGATATTCCTTATAAGCGGAGATATGGACCCTGTGGGCGGTTACGGAAAGGGTGTTCGGAAGGTATATGAACGGCTGACCGAGGCGGGGGTTGAAAATGTCAGCATGAAGCTTTACGAGGGCGCAAGGCACGAGCTAATTAACGAGATAAACCGCAGCGAGGTTTACGGCGATGTCCTTGATTGGATAAATTCGGTTATTTGACGGAGGAATGAACGGTGTTTGCAAAGATCAACAGCTTAGGACTTTTCGGGCTGAACGCTTTTCCCGTTGATGTGGAAATTGAGCTTAGCAGGGGCACTCCCGCATTTGAAATAGTGGGGCTGGCGGATATTGTTGTTAAGGAAAGCCGTGAGAGGATACGTTCTGCGCTGCGTTCCTGCAATATTGCGTTCCCCACGGCGAGGGTAATTGTGAACCTTGCTCCTGCGGACACGAAAAAGTCGGGAAGTGTCCACGACCTTGCGATCTTTGCGGCTCTTTTAAAGGTAACGGGAAATATTACCGCCGATTTGGACAGCTGTGCTTTTATCGGAGAGGTATCCTTAAACGGTGATGTTCGTCACATAAACGGCGTTCTGCCCATGGTAATTCTTGCGAAAAATGAGGGCTTCAAGGCAGTTTTTGTTCCCGAGGACGACGCTTACGAAGCAAGCGTTGTTGAGGGAATAACCGTTTACGGTGTGAAAAATGTTTCGGAGATAATCGCCCATTTTGACGGGGAAAAGCTTATTGTTCCTCAGGGAAAATATGAGATAAGAGAGTCGGAATTTTTCGGAGAATCGGATTTTGCCGATGTCAAAGGTCAGCCTGTTGCAAAAAAGGCGTTGGAGATTGCGGCTGCGGGCGGGCATAATGTGCTGCTTATCGGTGCACCCGGTTCGGGAAAATCAATGCTTGCAAAGCGTATGCCCTCCATAATGCCTGCAATGACCTTTGAGGAGTCAATTCAGACTACCAATATCCATTCCATTTCGGGACTGCTGAAAAAGGATATGCCGCTGATTACCGAAAGACCCTTCCGTTCACCTCATCACACCATTTCTTCGGCGGGGCTTGCAGGCGGCGGGAGCATTCCAAAGCCCGGGGAAATATCCCTTGCCCATAACGGCATACTTTTTCTGGACGAGCTGGCGGAATTTGCCCGTCCCACTCTTGAAATTCTCCGTCAGCCCCTTGAAGACCAGAAGGTGACCATTTCAAGGGCTTCGGGAACGGTCAGCTATCCTTGTTCTTTTATGCTTATCGGTGCCATGAACCCTTGTCCCTGCGGTTATTTCGGTCACCCCGTTCGGAAATGTATCTGCGGAAAGAAGCAGGTGGCGCAGTATCTATCGAAAATTTCGGGTCCCATGTTAGATCGTTTCGATATACATATTGAAGTTGCTCCCGTTGAGTTTGACCAGATCTCATCACGGCGAAAGGAAGAACCGTCCTCGGCTATACGGGAAAGGGTTCAGGCGGCAAGGGAGATACAAAGCAGGCGGTACAAGGGGACTTCCATTACCTGCAATGCCCGTGTTACTCCCGATATTATCCATGATGTCTGCAAAATGACACCGCAGGCAAATGATATGCTAAAGCAGGTGTTTGAGAAAATGGGACTGTCCGCCCGTGCCTATGACAAGATACTGAAGGTTGCAAGGACGGCTGCGGATATGGATAATTCCGAGGATATTGACAGAAAGCATATTGCCGTTGCTGTTCAATACAGAAGTCTTGACAGAAAGTATTGGAGCGGCGGGGAATGATAAATATTAACCAAATCTTTTCATATGCTTAATTTGTTCACGTTTACATTATTTGATTTCTTTGAAGAAACGTGGTATACTTTTTAAAGTGGTATTTTTCCGGTAAACGTCATATATGTTCCAATTACACTTAAAGGAAAATTACTTTTGTCGTTTGCTATCAAATATGAAAGGAAAGAGGATATTTATATGTTTAATGTTGCCGTGGCACAGTCGGGCGGACCTACCGCCGCTATCAACGCTTCACTTTCGGGTGTTTTCAGCGGTGCGGAGCTTTGCCCCGAGGTCGGGGAAATTTACGGTTCCTTTAATGGCATCGAGGGGATTTTAAAGGACGAGCTTATCGACCTGCGGAAGGTGCTTATTACCGAGCATGACAAGGAGCTGCTGATGAAAACGCCTTCCACTATTCTCGGTTCATGCAGATATAAGCTGAAAAGTCCCGAAGATGATATTGAAAGCTATGAAAAAATCTGTGAAACCTTCAAGCGTCACAACATAAAAATGTTTTTCTATATCGGCGGAAATGATTCTATGGACACGGTCATGAAGCTGGACGCTTATTTCAAGTCTGCGGGAATTGACATTAAGGTGGTAGGCGTTCCCAAGACCATTGACAATGATGTTACCGAAACAGATCATACCCCCGGATTTGGTTCGGCGGCGAAATATGTGGCGACCTCTTTGCAGGAGATAATCAGGGACAGCCGTGTTTACTCCATTCCGTCGGTGACTATCGTTGAAATAATGGGACGTGAAGCGGGCTGGCTGGCGGCTTCTTCCTGTGTTCTCAGGGCAAACGGTGAACCTGCTCCCCATATGATTTATCTGCCCGAGTCGGATTTTACAGTTGACAAATTTTTAGAAGATGTGCGTGAGGCACAGATGCGTTACAAGGCGGTCATTGTTGCTGTTTCCGAGGGTATCAAGTGCGATGATGAAAAGTATAAAAACGG
>JAEDOB010000158.1 GCA_016302225.1 Oscillospiraceae bacterium
TCGCCTGCGGAGTGTTTGTCCTTGATGTTGTTCAGCTCGTCCATGGTCTTGACGGCTTTTCCCTCAATGCCTACGATAATATCCGCAAGCTTTACGCCTGCTTCATCGGCGGCAGAGCCGGGTTCGATAAATCTTACCATAATTCCCTCGGGAATGTCGTAATAGCGGGCTGTACGCTGGTTGATGTCCTCGCCCGTAATGCCGATAAGAGGTCTGCCCGTAACATAGCCCTTGTTGATAAGGTCGTCGATAATGGGCTTTGCTTCGTTAATGGGGATAGCAAAGCCGATTCCCTCTACCTGGCTGGAAACTATCTTATTTGAGTTGATGCCGATGACCTGACCGAAGCTGTTGATAAGAGGTCCGCCGCTGTTGCCGGGGTTGATGGCGGCGTCGGTCTGGATAAGGCTCAGAGAGTCGTTGTCGGTGGTTATGGTTCTGTTCAGGGCGGAGATAATGCCGCAGGTGGTGGAGCCGTAAAGCTCAAAGCCCAGCGGATTTCCGATAGCTACTGCCAGCTCGCCCTCTTCAAGCTCGTCGCTGTTGCCGAATTCTGCGGGAACAAGGTCAACGCCTTCGGTGTCAATTTTCAGTACGGCAAGGTCGGTCTTGGTGTCCGCACCGATTATCTCGGCTTCATGCTCGCTCTGGTCGCTGAGGACAACTGTTACCTTTTTTGCGGTTATCTTAGTTCCGTAATCACTGGTGACTACAACGTGTGCGTTGGTGATGATGTAGCCGTCCTCGGACATTACTATTCCCGTGCCCGTACCAATGGACGTTCCCGAGAGATAGGAAAATCCCGAATCAATGACAAACTCGGAGGATATTCCAACGACTGACGGCTTTACCTTTTTGACTATATCGGGGACGCTCATTTCGCTGCCCTTGTTGGCAAGCTCCAGCATACTGTGATATGTTTCGTTTGGTGCCGCCGTTGTCACAGCTGCATCGGCTGCGGCTTCGGTCTGTGCGGGTGCGGTTTCGCTTGCTTGTTCAACTATGGCAGTGTCGGCGGCTGCGTTCTTTTCGGTGACCAGCTTATATCCGCCGATAGAGCCTACGGAAACTACCGCCATCAGTGCGATAAGTCCCAGAGCCTTTTCCATATTATGCTTTTTGGGCTTGTTATTTTGGGGATTAGCTTCGTCCTCGGGGTAATAGGAGATCTCGTTTGTATCGGGTTTTCTGAACTCATCATTGAACATATATATCATCCTTTCGGTTTGTGGTTTCTGTTTCATTTACTATATATTATTTTACCCGACAATGTGATAAATTTATGATAGCAAACGGTAAAAAATCCGAAAAATAGCTGACAGCGCAGCGACTGCGCCGTCAATTCACGTTCCGGCGCGCAGGCGTGCCTTTACTTTTGCGGAATGATACACTTTTGTGGCTCGCGGCTGTGACTTTGAGTATATGAAGCAAAACGATTTTTATATTGTGCTTTTTTCTTTCAACCTCTTGAATTATCCCCGATAATATGTTAAAATAGTACTATATTTATTATCGGAGGAATGCAGTATGTTTAAAAATACACCCGGGGTCAAACTCGGTATTGTTGCTGTTTCAAGAGATTGTTTCCCCAAAACCCTTTCCGAATCCCGCAGAATTGCCGTTTGCAATGCTTTTCGGGGAAAATACGGCGAGATATTCGAGTGTCCCGTTGTTGTGGAAAATGAAAAGGATATGCGCTCCGCCCTTGACCTGCTGAAAAAGGAGGGCTGCAATGCTTTGGTGGTCTATCTCGGAAACTTCGGTCCCGAAACTTCCGAAACGCTCCTTGCAAAATATTTCCACGGACCCGTTATGTTCGCAGCCGCTGCCGAGGAGGACTGCGGGAGCTGCCTGTGCGACAGCCGAGGTGACGCTTACTGCGGAATGCTCAATGCAAGCTACAATCTGTCCCTCAGAGGCGTTAAGGCTTACATACCCGAATATCCCGTGGGAACTGCCGACGAGGTCGCTGATATGATAGCTGAGTTTATCCCTGTTGCAAGGACGATAATCGGTCTGAAATCCCTGAAGGTCATAAGCTTTGGCCCCCGTCCGCAGGATTTCCTTGCCTGCAATGCGCCTATCAAGCAGCTGTACAATTTGGGTATCGAGATAGAGGAAAACTCCGAGCTTGACCTGTTTGCGGCATTCAACGCTCATGCAAACGATCCCCGCATTGCCGAAGTCGCCGAGGATATGTCAAAGGAGCTGGGTGACGGAAACAAAATGCCCGGAATTCTGCCGAAGCTTGCGCAGTATGAAATAACTCTCCTTGACTGGCTGGAGGAGCACAAGGGTTCCCGCAAATACGTTGTTTTCGCAAACAAGTGCTGGCCTGCCTTCCAGACGCAGTTCGGGTTTGTTCCCTGCTTTGTGAACAGCCGTCTGGCGGCAAGGGGAATTCCCGTTGCCTGCGAGGTTGATATTTACGGTGCTGTCAGCGAATATATCGGTGCCTGCGTTTCCGAGGACGCCGTTACTCTGCTTGACATTAACAATTCCGTTCCCGCAAACATTTACAATGAGGACATCAAGGGCAAGTTCGATTACACCGCAAAGGACGTATTTATGGGCTTCCATTGCGGAAACACGCCGTCCTGCAAGCTTGTTAAGTCGGAGATGAAGTATCAGCTTATTATGCACAGAGGTCTGGAGCCTGACAAGGAGCCTGATATTACAAGAGGTACTCTGGAGGGCGACATTGCTGCGGGGGATATTACCTTCTTCCGTTTACAGTCCACAGCCGAGGCGGGACTGAGGGGCTATGTTGCAGAGGGCGAGGTACTGCCCGTTGCCACACGTTCCTTTGGTTCCATAGGCGTTTTCGCTATCCCCGAAATGGGCAGGTTCTACCGTCATGTACTGATTGAGGGACGTTATCCTCATCACGGCGCAGTGGCGTTCGGTCATTACGGCAAGGCTATCCACAGCGTTTTCCGTTATCTCGGTCTGGAAGATATTGGATTTAATCAGCCTAAGGGTATGCTTTACAAGACGGAAAATCCCTTTGCATAATGGAAACGGTAAGAAAAAGGATAATATTTTCGGGAAGAGTTCAGGGCGTCGGCTTTCGCTGGAAATGCAGCGTCCTTGCCGATTCTCTGAGATTAACGGGGACTGTCCGCAACCTGTATGACGGCAGAGTTGAAGCTGAATTACAGGGGGACGAGGGGGCAATTTACGAGCTAATCTCCCGAATGAAGCAGCAGCGGTTTATTGATATTACCGACTGCGATATAAAAAATATCCCCCTAAAGGACGAGAGGGGATTTACCATAATCGAATAGGAGGTCATCACTTGAATTTAAAGGGAAAAAGCTTTCTGAAGCTGCTGGATTTTACCGCCGAGGAAATTACGGGCTTTATTGATCTGGCAGCTGAACTGAAAGCCAAGAAAAAGGCTGGTATCGCTCACGACGTTTTAAAGGGCAAGAACATCGCCCTCATATTTGAAAAGACAAGCACAAGAACACGCTGCAGCTTTGAGGTGGCTGCCCGTGACCTGGGAATGGGTGTTACATATCTTGACCCGACGGGCTCGCAGATAGGCAAAAAGGAAAGCATTGCGGACACGGCAAGGGTTCTCGGAAGAATGTTTGAGGGTATCGAATACCGCGGATTCGGTCAGGAGATCGTGGAGGAGCTGGCGAAATATGCGGGCGTTCCCGTTTGGAACGGTCTGACCGACGAGTATCACCCCACGCAGATTCTGGCGGATTTCCTCACAATTAGGGAGCATTTCGGAAGGCTGAAAGGCATTAACTTCGTTTACATGGGCGATGCTCGGTTCAATATGGGAAATTCGCTGATGGTTGGCTGCGCTAAAATGGGAATGAACTTTACCGCCTGTGCGCCCAAGAAGTATTTCCCGAATGCGGAGCTGTCTGCCGAATGCGAAAAGCTGGCGGAGGAGTCGGGGGGAAGTGTCCGCTTCTGTGAGGACGTTGCCGAGGCTGTGAAGAATGCCGATGTTATCTACACGGACGTGTGGGTTTCCATGGGCGAGCCTGTTGAGGTCTGGGAGGAGCGTATCAACGACCTTTCTCCCTATCAGGTGAACAAGGCGGCTATGGATATGGCTGGCGAAAACTGCGTATTTATGCACTGTCTGCCTGCATATCACGACAGAAAGACCGCTGTTGGCAAGGAAATGTGCGACCGCTTTAACCGTGACGCTATGGAGGTCACCGACGAGGTGTTCGAGAGCGAGCGTTCCATAGTTTTCGATGAAGCGGAAAACCGTATGCACACCATTAAGGCTGTTATGGCGGCTACGCTTGGAGCGGAATTTTAATTTCCGACTAAATCAACCGCAGGTAGAGAACACGCAGATACGTCATTTGCGGGGACTCAACCTGCGGTATGTTTACATTTACGGGGAATTGTCCTATAATTGTCCATAGAAAGGAGGACTTCGGTATGGATCAGGAGAAAACTGGAAAATTCATTTCATCTCTCCGAAAAGAACAGGGTCTGACGCAAGCGGTTCTCGCCGAAAGGCTGGGGATAACCGACCGTGCCGTTTCCAAGTGGGAAACGGGAAAGTGTATGCCCGATGCCGGGATAATGGTGGAGCTTTGCGAAATTCTCGGCATAAGCGTCAACGAACTCCTTACCGGAGAAAAAATTGCTATGGATAATTACAAGGAAATTGCGGAGAAAAATCTTGCGGACAGCATTCGTCTGGAGAACGAGAAAAACCGAAAGCTTGTCAAGACGGAAAATTTTATCGGCTGGTTCGGCGTTATCGTGTCGCTTATTATGATAGTATGCGGTACTTTCGTTGCGGAGGTCAGCCCCATAGTTGCGGTGATACTTATTTCGGCAGGCGGTGCCATAGTGCTTACTACGACCATTTATGCAACGCTGCTTGAATGTGACAACGGCTACTATGAATGTCAAAGCTGCAAGCACAGGTATGTTCCTGCAAAAAAGGCGGTCGTTTTTTCTGTTCATGTGGGCAGCGACCGTGTGATGAAATGCCCAAAATGCGGTCAGAAGGGCTGGCATAAGAAGGTTTTGACGAAATAAGAGCGGGTCCCCTTTGTGCTTTTTGCATAGAGGGGACTTTTTATACATTGATTATTGTATTTATACAGTATATAGTGAATATTATGCAAATTATTGTGAATATTTTTAGATAACCCTTGACATTTTCTCCTTATGGTGTATAATAAAAATAATGGCTGATCAAATTGATTTTTTTATCAGCAAAATAGTTTTTAGGAGGAAATTCCAATGGCAAAAGAAGTTAAAAAGGTAGTTCTCGCATATTCGGGAGGTCTGGATACTTCCATTATTATTCCCTGGCTCAAGGAAAATTACAACAACTGTGAGGTAATCGCAGTTTCCGCAGACGTCGGACAGGGCACAGAGCTTGACGGTCTGGAGGAAAAGGCTAAGAAAACAGGCGCTTCCAAGCTGTATATTGAGGATCTGAAGAAGGAATTCGTTGAGGACTTCATCTTCCCCACACTGAAGGCACAGGCTGTTTACGAGGGCAGATATCTGCTGGGTACTTCCTTCGCTCGTCCCGTTATCGCAAAGAGAAT
>JAEDOB010000159.1 GCA_016302225.1 Oscillospiraceae bacterium
ATCTAGGTGGGTGTTCCCCCGCCGAAGGCGGGGGAACACCCATTAATCAGTATTTTCTTAAATTTGTAGCAGTAAAAAATTCTAACAAAACCTGTAGGGGCGACCATCGGTCGCCCGCAGTGCCGCAGAAAGCCGAAAAATACAGCGTATTTGCGGGCGGTCAATGACCGCCCCTACAATATATTTTTGTGGATTGCTATAAATCATAACCTCACACTTCACGAAAAATTCAACTCTCAGCTTTCAACACTAAAAAAGCCCGTCCCGCCAACATAAAGAAGGCGGGACGGGCTTTGTAAAAGTATGAAAGGATGATATAGGAATTATTTTGCTTTAAGGTATCTCTCGTACTCGGAGGGATCGCTTACCTTTTCTCTTGCGGCATCGTCGGTGATAATGCCTTCCTTAACCATACGGGCAAGCTCCTGGTCAAGGCATACCATTCCCTGCTGTCTTCCTGTCTGGATAGCAGTCTGGATAAGGTGGACCTTGTTATCGCGGATCATAGCGGAAATAGCGTCTGTGCAGTTGAGTATCTCAAGAGCGGCAACTCGTCCTGTGCCGTCAGCTCTGGGGATAAGTGTCTGAGAACCGATACCTACGAGAACCGTCGCAAGCTGAGTTCTGATCTGACCCTGCTGATGGGCGGGGAATACGTCGATGATACGGTTGATGGTATCCGAAGCCGAGGTCGTATGAAGTGTGGACATAACAAGATGTCCTGTTTCAGCGGCGGTTACGGCTGCGTTGATGGTTTCAAAGTCACGCATCTCTCCTACGAGGATAACATCGGGGTCTTCACGGAGTGCGGCACGGAGAGCCATAGCGAAGTTCTCAACGTCGTCGCCGACCTCTCTCTGATTTATCATACATCTCTTATGCTCGTGAACGTACTCGATAGGGTCCTCGATGGTGATGATATGTGCGGAACGATTTACATTTACATAGTCGATCATAGCCGCCAGAGTTGTGGACTTACCGGAACCCGTAGGTCCTGTGATGAGTATAAGTCCTCTGGGACGCATTACGAAATCTGCAAGGATAGGCGGCAGATCAAGATCCTCCAGAGTAGGAATATCATTTCTCAGCAGACGGATAGCGATAGCCGTGTTTCCTCTCTGATGATAGATATTAACTCTGTGACGGTAACCTCTTCTGGTGGTGTAGGAGAAGTCTGTATCGATATGCTCCTTGATGTTTGTCAGCTGCTTTGCAGTACACATCTGCTCACAGATCTTCTGAATAGCAGGCTCTGTCATTTCGGGATATGAGCTGAGCTTTCTCAAAGAGCCGTGAAGTCTTACGATAGGAGCTATCTTCGCAGTGAAATGAACGTCGGAGCAGCCGAGAACACGAGCCTCGTCCAGGATCTTGTCGATATTGAGAATTATCTTTTCCTGTTTGGTGCCCAGACCTTTACTTGTATCCAGTTCCATAAATAACCTCCGTTTTCGGGTTTATCCTGAGGGAAAACCAAATTTTTATTATCAGACGGCAGTGCCGCAATAATCCTTGATAATTAAACAGCGTATGTAACACGAATAAGCTCGTCCATAGTGGTAACGCCTTCCTGAACCAGGTCGGAAACATTGTCACGGAGCAGCTTTGTACCCTGACTCTTAGCCAGCCTCTGAATTTCCTCAGCGTCACCGCCGTTAGCGATACAGGAGGACATTTCGGCAGTACAGAGAAGTATCTCGTGGATAGCGGTACGTCCTCTGTAACCTGTGTTATTGCAGGCGGGACAGCCGCAGGCGTCGTATATCTGGATAGAGCCGCTGATACCCATCAGCTCGTTTTCCTCCTGAGTGGACATTCTCGGAGTACGGCATTCCATACAGATCTTTTTGGTAAGACGCTGAGCGATGATACCGATAAGAGATGTAGCGACCATGTACGCCTGAACGCCCATATCGACCAGACGGGTGATGGTAGCTGCAGCAGAGTTTGTATGCAGTGTGGAGAGCACCATATGACCTGTGATAGCCGCTCTGATAGCGATCTCGGCAGTTTCCTGGTCACGCATTTCTCCGACCATTATGATGTCGGGGTCCTGACGGAGGATAGAACGAAGGGCAGCAGCGAAGGTCATACCCGCCTTATCGTTGATCTGACACTGATTGATACCTTCGATATTCTTTTCGACAGGGTCCTCAACGGTAATTACGTTTACATTAGGCTTAGCCATTTCACCGAGGGCAGCGTAAAGGGTGGTTGTTTTACCTGAACCGGTAGGTCCCGTAACCAGCATAACGCCCTGAGGAACCTTCAGCATTGATTCGAACTTCTTATAGTTATAGTCGGACATACCCAGCTCGGTGATCTTTCTGAGGGCAACGTCACCGGTGGAGAGGATACGGATAACGACCTTCTCGCCGTTTACCGTCGGCAGGTTAGATACACGGACGTCAAGGGTGGTTCCGTCAACTACCTGAGAGAAACGTCCGTCCTGAGGAACACGCTTCTCGGCGATATTCATACCGCTGATGATCTTCAGACGTGTTACGAGAGAGTTATGAACGACGTTGGAAACGTTCATCAGCTCGATAAGGTCGCCGTTTACTCTGATCCTGATACGTGTATATGTCTTGAACGGCTCGATATGAATATCCGTTGCTTCTGCACGGAAGGAGTTTTCAACGATAGTAGTAGCCAGCTTAACGATAGGAGCGTTGTCGATACGTCCCTCAGCGTCGTCATCATTGCCGCCCTGTTCTGCATTGAACTGCTCGTTTACGCTGTCGAGAATGCTGTCGGTATTCTGCATGGAATAATTTTTACCGATAGCCTTGGTGATAGCGTCCTTAGTAGCGATAACAGGAACAACGTCCATGCCCGTTGTAACCTTGATATCCTCGAAGATATAGAAGTTTACGGGGTCATTTGTAGCGACGGTAAGCCTTTTACCCGTTATTTTGATAGCGATAACATTATGCTTTTTCGCCAGAGCCTCGGGGATCTTCTTAACAGCCTCCTGCGAGATAACGAGGTTCGGGTCTGTAAGGTCCACAAAAGGAACATTGAGCTTTTCGGACAGCACCTGAGCAAACTGAACATCGGTAACATATTTCAGTTCAAGCAGATAATCACCGAAAAATTTTCCGGGCACATTTTCCTTTTTCTTGGCTTCAAGGACATTCTGGAGCTGTTCCTCGGTGATGATGCCCTTATTGACCATATACTGACCTATTGGCACGTTTTTCATTGAATTTGCCTCCTAAATAATAGATTACCTGTGCAGATTCAGGTTTTTTCACGTTGTTATGGAAAATACACTTGTATTTATGAGAAATATATGTTAAAATGGAATGTACAATAACATTTAAGGAGTGTTTAGCTTATGGACCATGTAATGCTTATGGGGCTTATCGGTCAGATCGCAGTCTACATAGTCGTGTTCATCTTCGGTATATGTATAGGCAGCTTTCTGAACGTGTGTATCTTCCGCCTGCCTGCGGGGGAGTCCCTTACCAAGAAGAATTCCCACTGTATGACCTGCGGAGCGGAGATCAAGCGTTATGACCTTATCCCCATCATCAGCTGGCTGTTTGTCTTAAAGGGCAAATGCCGCAGCTGCGGAGAAAAGATCTCGGGCAGATACCCGCTGGTCGAATTCTTAAACGGAATACTGTATGTATTTGTGTTTATGAAGTTTGATATGTTCAGCTGCGGGGTGATGATGCCCATACTCACCTGCCTGTTCATATCGACGCTTATCGTCATCGGCTTTGAGGATTATGACACTCAGGAAATGACTGTGGGCGTGCTGGTAATTATGGCAGTTATCAACATAATTGCTGTGATACTCGCCCTTCCTCAGGTAAATGTCATCTACTGGGGAATGGTAAGCCTCAAGGAAAGCCTTATAGGTGCTGCCGCAATAAGCGTTCCCTTCCTGCTCATAGGCTTTGTGCTGACACCGCTTTTTGCCATGCTTACGGACGAGAACCGTTCTGCGGCAAGGAAGCTCCGCAAGCGTCTGAAGGAGCTGAATTCTGTAAATGTCAAGGACAAGCGGGAAATTCAGAAGGTGGAAACCGAGCTTGCAAAGGTTGAAGCTGAAATAAAGGAGCAGCCCGCCGTATTCGGCTTTGGAATGGGCGACATTGTGCTTATGGCAGCTGCGGGAATTTACCTGGGCTGGAAGAGAAGCCTTGTTGCCGCAGGTGCCGGAATACTTATCGGAGCCGTTTACGGGCTTATCCAAAAGAAGCGCAGCAGCGAATCGCAGTTTGCATTCGGACCATGGCTTGCTATCGGAATAGCCATCGCCATATTCTTCGGAAATGACATCGTTTATTGGTATTCAAAGCTGCTTACATTCCCGATCTCCGAGCTTACTGCCTGAGAAATATTGTCCTTTCGGGGAATTTGTTTGTTATCTCACCGAACCGCTGTAAAGCAAAGGCTTTGCGGCGGTATTTTTTATGATTTTGACGAAACTTTACAGATAGCGCAAGCAAATTTCCCGAAAAAATAATATTTTACAGGTACAAAATACTCCGCTAAAGCTTGCAGACAAAACGCCTGCAAGCTTTTTGCGGCTTATTTGTATTATGAATGTATCAGGTCACAGGACGAAGGAAGAAGATGTATGTATCATTTTCCTCGTGACTTTCCTTGCCTGCAAGCGCACCTTGCTTGAAGCTGACACTTCCGGGAAGTGAACCGCTTGTAGGGGACGGAATGAAGGTCTGATAGTCAATGGTTGCGGGGCTGACAAAGTAGTTCATGCTGGTTACGGAGCCGTTGGTAACGGTATCAATATTCTTCTTAGGTGTTTTGGGATTTACTACAATGTCAAAGCCTCTCTGGAGCTGGTTGACAGCTTCAGCGTTACCGTCACTGTCCTTATCCGCCCATTCATTGGGAAGAATAATATCAAAGGACATATCGCCGTAGTACTCGGGACCCATAGCCAAATAGCATTTTCTGGTATTCCAGCTGGTGCTTGCAAGGTCAGCCTCGGTGACTGTTGCGCCCCATGAGGGAACGTCCAGAGAGCTTGTGCCAAGCCCTCTTATTCTGACAAGTCTGCCCTGAACATCCTTACCCTTATACTTAAACTTTGTGCTTCTGTCGATCACAATAACTTCGATATTCTTGTAATCGGCAACCGCCAGACCATTTTTGTTGATGAAATAGTTTGCTGCGGCATTTAGGTTATTTACACTGGAAATTTCAGGTGAGCCATCATTATCGGTATCAATGGAAATATCCTGATCGATTATAGAGATAGCCTTTGCATATCGTGTAGATTCGGCAATATAGCTGATAATGCCGTTTTCGACGGTACGCTGCTGCTCATAGATGGTCGAATCCCTGTAAGCCTCCTGAACAGGCTCCATAAGCTGGAGAATAGCTGTCATAAGCGAAACCAGGATAGCCATAACGACTATAAGCTCGATCAAAGTAAAACCCTTCAGGCTTTTAAGTCTTTTCTTCATATCTACACCCCCACATTACGGCTGCTCGGGCGGCAGGAAAACATTGTA
>JAEDOB010000160.1 GCA_016302225.1 Oscillospiraceae bacterium
AATTTGGCAGTCTGTTTCACGATAGCTTTGTAGGGGACGGGTTTCCCGTCCCGTTTTACTCACTACGGCGTATGGCGGGACGGGAAACCCGTCCCCTACATTGATTAGAGCAAATTACCCGTCAAATTCCCATATCAAGCTATTAAAAAAATTATTGTAACAGGAGGAAATCAACATGAAAGCAATCAACGGAAAAATCGACTGCAAGCCCGCAGAAACAGGCTATGACGAGAGCAGAATTGAAATGCTCAACAAACGCCTTGGCGAGATGATCGACAAAAAGGTCATTCACGGCGCAGCCTACTGCATTTCCCACAAGGGCAAGGTAATCGCACACGGAAGTATCGGCAGAAACAACGGTGCGGGAATTGACACTGCAATGCAGCCCGACACTATCTTTGAAATTGCATCCGTCACCAAGACATTTGCGGCGACTGCCATTATGCAGCTGGTGGAGGACGGCTATATCAGGCTTAACACAAAGGTTGGCGAGATACTGCCGCAGTTTGCAAAAAAGCCCTTTGAGGACATTACTCTTTGGCATCTGCTGACCCACACCTCGGGACTGTACCCCGACGGCGGCTGTTTCCCCGAATCCGCTCCCAAAGACCCCTGGGAGCTGCTTGAAGAAAAGTGGGACGGCAAAAGCGATTTTGACTGGATATCTGCGGGCATTTCGGCGGGACTTCGCCGTCCCATAGGTGCGGAGTGGCAGTACTGCTCCTTCGGATTTGCCATTCTCGGGGAGATAGTTTCAAGGGTTAGCGGTCAGAATGTTCACGACTATATCGCAGAAAAAATTCTCCGTCCTCTGAAAATGAACGACAGCGGATTTTATCCCACTGCCGAAAATGCCGCCCGCTTTTTCTATTGGAAACTCGAGCACAAGGAATATTTTGACAAGGTAACATCGGGAGAAGCAAGCGGAAATTACGATGAGGGAACTGTCTGGAACATTATCCCGGGCACCGCAGGCGGACTTTGCTCTACCGCATACGACCTTGTCCGCTACGGAAACGCCTTTGTTTACGGCGGACGCTTTGACGGCGCAAGGCTTCTCGGCAGAAAATCCGTGGAAAAGATGAGCACCGTTCAGCTGAACGGCGTTCCCGACTATTGCTGGACAGCACAGGAGCCGAACCGCCTTTACGGCATTGGCTTTGATATGCGTCAGGGGCAGGCATATTCCTATTCCGAAGGAACTATTATGCACGAGGGCGCAGGCGCTTGTTCCCTTGATATTGACCTGAAGGAAGAGCTGGTTGCGGCGTGGTTTGTTCCCTTTGACGAGGGCGCAAACGGCTGGTCTGCCGAGCCGCTTTACAATGTTCAGAACATTATCTGGTCGGGGCTGATATGATAAAATTTTTAAAACATAAGCTTGAAATGTGCAAAGCGGTGGCGTTCGTTACATATAAGGAATGGAGCGCCTACCGCAGTCATTCCCTTGTTTCGGCGTTCGTGGGACCCGTCTATTTCATGGTTCAGTATTTCATCTGGACGGCGGTCTACGGCGGCAGCGGGACACTCGGGGGAATGGAGCTTTCTCAGACTATCCGCTACTTCGGCGTGACTGCACTTATCGGCTATCTCACCATGGATTTTGCGGACTGGAACCTTCAAATGCTGGTGCGGACGGGGAAATTTCTCACCTTCACCCTCCGCCCCATGCACCACAGATTTTTTGCCCTTTCGCAGAAAATAGGTCACAGAGTTCTGGGATTTTTCTTTGAATTTTTGCCCTGTTTTCTGATATTTCTGTTTGTTTTCAGGATAGACATTATCCCCGAAAGGCTGGGCTGGACGGTGCTTTCCGTCGCCCTTGCGTTTCTGATGAATTTCTATGTGAATTACACCATCGGAATGACGGCGTTTTATTTCGTACAGGCAAACGGCATTCGGATAGTTTATCAGCTGCTGGGAAATATCTTTTCGGGCGCACTGATACCGCTCAGCTTTTTCCCCGGTATAATTCAGCGGATAATGATGTTTCTGCCCTTTCAGTACACAAATTACATAACCGCAATGGTCTGGACGGGCAGCGATTCTATCGGAGAAATGGGGCTGACCGTACCGCAGGCAGTGTTATGTCAGGCGTTGGCGGTGCTGTTTGCGGCGATTGTCAGCGAGATAGTTTACCGTTCTTCCATAAAGAAATTTACGGCGGTGGGTGCATAGTATGAGATATATAAAAATTTATCTGACCTGTCTGCACACGGCGTTTTCAAAGGCGGCGGCGTACCGTGCGGACTTTATTCTCGGGAACTTTATTACGCTGCTGTCAAACATAATCTTCCCGCTGGTGACGGTGCTTATTTACGCAAACGGTGCGGAATTTCCCCGCTGGAATATGTGGGAGGTGCTGCTGATACAGTCGGTGTTTTCCATGTCATCGGGGGCTTCGGCAATGTTCTGCGGGGGCATTCTCTGGACGACTATGGACAATATTCAGTCGGGCAGCTTTGAAACGGTGCTGTTAAAGCCCCTGCCGCCGTTGTTTTTCATAGCTGCGGCAAATTTTGATACGGGCAGCATAGGACTGTTTTTCGGCGGACTTGTTATGACAATAATTTCCGCCGTAAAAACGGGAATGTGCAATGCGGAGAACATACCGCTGTTTCTGCTGCTTTTTGCGTCGGGTGCGGCGGTAATGTGCGGGCTTGACCTTATTATGGCGGCAATTAGCTTCAAATGGGTGGGAAATTCGAGAATTCCCGAAATATTTGACAGCATTAAGGAATTTGGGAAATATCCCCTTGAAATTTTTCCGAGGGGCATACAGGCACTTTCGGCAATAATAATTCCCGTGGCTTGCGTGGGATTTTTCCCCGCTTCTGCGCTGCTGGGACGGCTTGACACACGGGCGTTAATATCGGTGCTGCCCTGCCTGCTGTTTTTCCTTTTCGGCATATGGCTGTATGACAGAATGATAAAGCTTTACGAGGGTGTGGGAGGTTAAAATGACGGCAATAAAGGTCGAAAACTTAGTAAAATCATATTTGACATACAAGCGGGGCAGCGGCTTTTCGGAAACGGTCAAAAGCTTTTTCAAGCGGGAAAAGGTGGTCGTAAACGCCGTTGACGGTATCTCCTTTGATATCGAAAAGGGCAGCATCTGCGGCATTCTCGGGCCAAACGGTGCAGGTAAATCCACTACTATAAAAATGCTCTGCGGTGCGCTGTTTCCCACAAGCGGCAGCATTGACGTTTTGGGATATTCTCCCGCACGGGACAGGGCAAAATATGTCCGGAAGATAGGTGCTGTTTTCGGGCAGAAATCTCAGCTTATTTGGGATATTCCGCCCATTGACAGCTTTGCTATGAACAAGGCGATTTACGGCATATCCGACGAGGATTACAAAAGTCGTCTGGACGAAATGACCGAGCTTTTTGACGTGGGCGAGGTCATTCACAAGCCAACGAGGGTGCTATCTCTGGGCGAACGAATGAAGTGCGAATTTATTATGGCAATGCTGCACCGTCCCGAAATAGTGTTTCTTGACGAGCCGACCATCGGGCTGGACGTTATTGCAAAAAACAAAATTCGTGAGGTTGTCGGAGAAATGAACCGCTCGGGAACTACCTTTATCCTCACAACCCACGACCTTGAAGATGTTGAGCAGCTGGCAGACAGCGTTATCATCATCAACCACGGAAAAAAGGTGTTTGACGACAGTCTGACAAGCCTCAGAACCGTTCTTGGCAGCAAGAAAATTGTGGATATTTCACTGACAAAACCCTTTGACGGTGATGAAATAAACGGCGCAAAAATCATCGGTCGGGAGAATGAGTTTGATATTTCCCTTGAGGTGGACACATCGGAAATGCCCATTGCGGAGTTTTTGAGGACGCTTACGGGATATGCGGAGTTTCGGGATATTTCCGTCAAGGAGCTGCCTATGGATATGATAATCACTAAGATTTACAGCGAATAAAAGCACTTTACAATCCCCCGAAAATGCGTTATAATAATACCATAGAACGGAGGGATTTTTATGAGATACACCTACTGCCCCGACTGCGGCACACAGCTTGTGGATAAAAATATCGGTGACGAAGGCTTGATACCATTCTGCGAAAAATGCAGCCGTCCGTGGTTTGACGGGTTTTACACCTGCATTCTTGCCGCTGTTGTGAACGAGTTCGGCGAGGTCGCACTTATCCGTCAGGGTTATGTTTCAACGGAATATTGCGTAGGCGTTGCGGGACATATAAAGTGCGGTGAAACTGCCGAAGAATCCGCCGCAAGAGAGGTCACGGAGGAGATAGGTCTTGTCCCCGAAAGCGTGGAATTTATCCATAGCAGCTGGTATGAGAAAAAAGGTATGCTTATGCTGGGCTTTCGTGTGAACGTGAAAAAAGGGTCGCTTACCCCCTCCTGTGAGGTTGACAGCGCAGCTTGGTATTCCCCCGAAGATGCAATGAAAGCACTTCGTCCGGGGAGCAGCATTCAGCGGTTAGTGTCCGCAGCAGTCAATTATCATGAAAACGAGGTATGCGCAAAATGAAAAAGTTTCTGACAATTGCAGGTTCGGACAGTTCCGGCGGAGCGGGTATTCAGGCAGATCTAAAGACCGCTGCCGCTCACGGCGTTTACGGAATGAGCGTTATAACCGCCCTGACAGCGCAGAATACCACGGGCGTTTTCGGCGTAAGCAGCGTTTCAGGGGAGTTTGTGAAGGCACAGGCGAAGGCAGTTTTCGAGGATATTTTCCCCGATTCGGTAAAGATAGGAATGGTATTTTCCGAGGAGATAATCAACGCCACAGCGGAAATTCTGTCGGAATACAAGCCCCCGCATATCGTTTGCGACACGGTAATGGTGGCAACAAGCGGTTCCCCCTTGCTGGAAAAATCAGCGGAAAGGGCACTGACGGAGCGGCTGTTTCCCTTAGCTGAAATTATTACGCCTAACATTCCCGAAGCGGAAATTTTAAGCGGAACGAGCATTTCAAACCGTTCGGAAATGGAAAGGGCGGGCATTATTATTAGCAGAAAATTCGGCTGTTCGGTGCTTGTAAAGGGCGGGCATCTATCCGATACTGCGGACGATATTCTGTTTGAGAACGGCGAAATTTCCGAGGTTTTCGGCGGCGTTCATATCGACAATCCCAACACCCACGGGACGGGCTGCACGCTTTCATCTTCTATTGCCTGTAATCTTGCGCTGGGATATTCTCTGCGTGACAGCGTGAAAAATGCTAAGGATTATGTGGCGGGGGCTATTGCTTACGGGCTTGATCTGGGAAAAGGCAGCGGACCGCTTAATCATATATACAGGAGATAATTTTTATGAAACCCATAAACCTCTTAAACGAAGTAAACGCCATAGAAAAGCTCTATGTTTACGAAAAAATAGGACGCTTGAACGGCAATGTTATCAGCGTTGTGAATGTTGAAAACAGGACGCTTGATTTTCACGTTCACGAGCATTCGGACGAGATGTTTTTCGTTATCGAAGGCGCATTCTGCCTTGAAACGGACGAGGGAC
>JAEDOB010000161.1 GCA_016302225.1 Oscillospiraceae bacterium
ATGATCCAGCCCGTTGATGATTACATAGACTATGACAGCGAGCTTTGGTCACCCGTTAAGGCTGCAAACGATCAGATGATCCTCGGCGGCAAGCATTATATGCTGATCACCGGCGTTACTGCTGATAACGTTTGTATCTACAACAGAAAGACTATTGAAGATTACGGTCTGGACGATCCCGCTGAGCTTTATGCAGACGGCAACTGGACTTGGGATACCTTCAAGCAGATCCTGACAGACTACTGTAACCCCGACGAGGACAGACACGGTATCGACGGCTGGTGGGCTGAAAAGGCTATTATGCTGACAACAGGCGTTCCCTGTATCGGTCTGAAGGACGGCAAGGTCATTTCTAACATTAACGATCCCAACATGGAAAGAGTTATGAACTTCATGTACGACCTCTATCAGAATAATCTCATTCTGAACAAGGAGCCCTTCGGCTGGGCTGAGCAGCCTGCATTTATGGGCGAGGGCAAGGAAATGTTCTATCCCTGCGGACTGTGGGCACTGTACGGCGCTCCCGAGATCTGGACTACTAAGTTCGGTGCAGTTGACGAGGTTATGTTCGTTCCCATGCCTAAGGATCCCGAGGCTGACAAGTATTATCTCGGCGCAAGCATGGACGCATTTGTAATGTGTAAGGGTGCTGCAAATCCCGAGGGTCTTGCAAGATTCATGGATTGTAAGAGAGTGGCTAACACCGATGAAGGCGTTCTGGCTCTGGGTGATGAAAAGCTCAGAAATGACTACGGCTGGACCGATGAAATGATTGCAATGCAGGCTGAATGTCACAGAGCTACACGCGAGAACCCTGTATTTGATGTTTACACAGGCATTAACAACGACCTGACAGGCGTTATCGACAGCGGTGAAAACGGCGTTCGTTCCGCTATGAGAGGTATCGACTGGGCTACTACAAGAGAAACTATTGCTGACTTTGTTCAGGGTCAGGTAGATGACTTTAACTCCAAGGTTGAGGCTATGGGCTGATAATCGTTATTTTTAACGGATAAATTTTATCCCGCATCGGAAACGGTGCGGGATTTCTTTATTGTTGCGAAATATGAACAAACCATTGTAGGGGACGCATCCCGTCCCGCAATATAAATGCGTAGGTAGAAACGGGACGGGAAACCCGTCCCCTACAGCATATAGCGTTAAGTATTGATTAATTATTTTCAGAAAGGTCTTGACAAACAGAAAAAGCTGTGTTATACTTGTATTACACTAGATAGTACACCTAGTACATACAGAACACGTTTGTGATGTATTCGGGTGGAATATCGGCTGAAAATTAACGGAAAGGAGCGAAAATATTTGGAGCTTTATCATATCGACCTGCTGAGCAGAACGCCTATTTATGAGCAGCTTTATAAAAAGATAGTGGAGCTGATACTCAAGGGCGAGCTGAAAGCAAATGACCGTCTGCCAAGCGTCCGTGAGCTGGCAAAAGAGCTGGGCGTGAATCCGAACACCGTTTCAAAGGCGTATAATCAGCTGGAAAACGACAAGGTGATTTATACGCTGGCGGGCAGGGGAAGCTTCGTCAGCGAGATAAAGACGGACAGCATCAAGGATAAGGCTATGGCGGATTTCGACAGTGCAGCGTCCGAGGCTATGAATGCGGGAATTACCGAGGAGGAGCTTCACGGGCGGCTGACGGCATTATCCGCAAAAATTTCGGAGGGAGGAAACAACAGTGATCGAGCTTAAAGGCGTAACCAAGCGGTTTGACAGCTTTACCGCTTTGGATAACGTTGACCTGACTGTTGAAACGGGCACGGCGTTCGGTCTGCTCGGCTCAAACGGTGCGGGAAAATCTACCATTCTCCGTCTGCTTTCCGGCATTTACAAGCAGGAGGGCGGAGAGGTCCTCATTGACGGCAGCGAGGTTTACAGCCGTCCCGAGGTCAAGGAGAGAGTATTTTTCATAAACGATGAAACCATTCAATTCGGGGGATATACCCTGAAAGCCCTGAAAAATTTCTACAAGGGCTTTTACCCGAATTTTTCCGAGGAGATATTTGAAAAGCTTCGGGACACAATAAAGCTGCCCTTGGATAAAAAGATAGACACATTTTCGAAGGGCATGAAGCGTCAGGCGATAGTTATAATCGCTCTTGCCTGCCGCACCGATTATCTGCTTTTAGACGAAGCCTTTGACGGTCTTGACCCCACCATGCGCATTATCGTCAAGAGAATGCTGGTTGACGCTATGCTGGACAGAAAGCTGACTACCGTCATTTCGTCACACAATTTAAAGGAGATAAACGAGGTCTGCGATTCCGTTGCGCTTATCCATCACGGAAAGGTGCTTTTCAGCCGCGATCTGGACAGCGTAAAGGGAAATATCCACAAGATACAGGCGGTTTTCCCGGAGGAATATACCGAAAAAGAGGCGTTCCCCGAGCTGGACGTGCTGCATTTTGAAAAGAGCAAGAGCGTGCTGTATCTCATTGTAAGGGGCAGCGAGGAGGAAATTCGTGAGAAGCTGGCGGGCAAAAATCCCGTTGTTCTTGACGTTATCCCGCTTTCGCTGGAGGAAATATTTATCTACGAAATGGAGGGAATGGGCTATGATGTCAACGGCATTAAGTAACGAGAAGCCTATGGAAAAGCCTGCGAAAACTAACCCTTTCCGTCAGAATTTTCTGGAGCAGCTTATCAGGAACAAGAAGATAACTATTATGATATTCATTCTGCACCTGACCGCTGCGCCGCTTATCTTTATAAATGTTATCGCAAATTTCTTTAACAAGGAATATGCCGAACCCGATGATCTGATGATAGCGCTTGCGTGCATTTCCACTGCGCTGGCAGCTTTGGCGGGAATAGTTATCGCCATAAACACCTTTGACCATCTCTGCAAGCGTTCACGGGTGGATATGTGTCTTTCTCTGCCGCTGAGTACAAATCAGAAGTTTTTCTCCGATTTTCTCGGGGGACTTGCGGCGTATCTGGCACCGTTTTTTGCGGCTGAGATCATCGGTCTGCTGATAACGGGTCTGGGCTTTATCCTTTGCGAGGGTAAGACCTATGTCGTATACAAAAACCCTATCGAGTTTGAGTTTTTCAAGCCCATAATGCCCTATTATATTCAGCTGATAATCGGCGGGGCTTTCATTATGCTGATGGTGTATGCCCTTACCGTGCTGGTAATGAGCTGCTGCGGAAGTATGTTTGAATGTATCTTTTACACGGCTGCGGCAAACGGCATTATCCCTGCGATCATAGCCTGCTTTACATATCTCACTATCGGGGATATTTACGGCGTGGATTTTGAAAACAGCTTTATTAAGGCTATCAGCACCACATCTCCCGGAGGCGGCGTTTTCGGGCTGGTGTATGTGTTTAACGAATTTGGCGGAAATGAAGCAACGTCCGAGGAATGGAAGGAGTTTTTCTTCTGGCTGATACCGCTTATGCTTGTGACGGCTGTTATGCTGGCGGGAGCGTTTCTGCTTTATCGTCAAAGACGGGCCGAGCAGGTGGGCAGACCGTTTGCGTTCAGGCTGTTCTACCACATTATGGCATTCTGCGTTATATTCTGCCTTATCTCCCTGTTTGACGGGGCGGGGGAGCTGTCTGTGGGTGCGTTCATCACCTGCGCCGTTATCTATATGATAATGGAGGTCGTTGCAAACAGAGGATTTAAGAAGATTTGGCTGACGGGCATAAGATTTGTGGGAATGACGGCGGCGGTGCTTGTTATTTCTTCCGTTTCCGATGCGACAGACGGCTTCGGGACGCTTTACCGTGTTCCGTCGGCGGGAAATGTTTCGAGTATTACCATAGATTCCCGAGGGGGACAGATGGAGGATTACAGCATTGAATTTACCGTGAAATCTCCCGAAAATATTCAGCGTATCATTGACATTCACAAGGGCGAGCTGGAAAGATTTCGTGCAACTGACAATAATGTGTACAGCTATGATTATGTGCGTAATTATGACTATAACGACACTGTCGGAAAGATCACCTGCGGAAGGATAAATATCGAATATCACCTGAAAACAGGCGGAAAGCTTTGCAGGACTTACAGTATTTGCCTTGACGAATATCTGAAGCTGCTTGAGGTCGAGCGCACAGACGAGTACAAGACCGCTCTTGCGGAATTCCTTTCGGAAAGAGTTACAGATCAGTTCAATAATATTATAACTAACAGCAGGTACAGCGATTACTACAAATTTGATAATGTTATTTCCGTTACAAAGCTGTATACTCAGGAAAAGGAGTATAAGCTGACGAACGTCCCCGACGATTTCGGCGATAAGCTGGCAGCTGCGCTGTATGCGGATATTATGGAGGAAACGGACGAGGAATTTTACAGAGCGTCCGCACCTAAGTTCCATATCCTTATTGACGGAATGGAAGTAACTGTTTATCCCCATTACAAAAATACTGTTAGTTACCTTGCTTCTCTGGATATGCTGCCCGAAACGGAATATAATATGTCATCGCTGAAAAGGGCAATAAGCAATGAAGAGTTCATCATATCATCGCCGTCCGACAGAGCAGGCTTTGAAAACTATACGGGAAACGGCTTTGACAAGTATTCCTCCACGATTTACAACAGCCGTTATCAGGCATACAACAGCCAGGTGAAATATCTCCGTTCTTACTATGGTTCCGAAAGCGACACAATTGCATATAAACTGACAATTTTGCTGGAAAATGCTTCAAGCAGGTATATTACCGAGGAAAGCTGTTATACTTTAAATGTATCGGGTGAAGAATATGTTATCCCGCCCGAATACACAGAGCTTGCCGAGGAATTGTACGATTACTGCTATACCGAAGATTGGGAACAATAAGCATTAACGCTGACTTGCGGCGGCTCAAAATTTCTGTAAAGCGAAAGGAAATCCGAAAATGAAAAAGCTTTTGGGAACAGCCGCCGTTTTAGCACTCTGCCTGTCCTTTACGGCGTGCGGAAACAACAATGCAGGCAACGGTAACAATAACTCCGAAACCACCACACAGTCGCAGTCGCAGTCACAGACCTCCGAAACCACCTCCGCAGCTTCCTCGGCGGAGAATAACGGAACGTCTACCGACAACGGCGCAGGCGGCAATGAAAACGGTATCGTGGGCGATGTTGTCACCGATGCAGAGGATATCGTTGACGACGCCGTAACGGGCGCAGGGGATATTATAGATGATATTATTCCCGACGGGGACAACAATAATAACAACAATGTGAACAAATAAAAATAACAACACAAAGTGACCTTGTGGGCGGTATACTTAAACGGTTTCGCCGCCCATAGGGTTACACAAGTGTTACAAATTATTAAGCAACGGTTAAATTGTATGAAAACCGCTTGCTTTTTTTGTTTGTTTTGCTATAATAGTTTTAGCGGACGGGAAAGTCCGCATAAAATAAAAAACAGGAGAATAACAATGAATTTTAAGAAAATTATCGCCGCTGCCGCTTCTCTGGCTATTTGCGGCGCAATGCTGACAGCCTGCGGTACATC
>JAEDOB010000162.1 GCA_016302225.1 Oscillospiraceae bacterium
TTGTAATTATATCACATACAAAAGGAAAATCAATAGCAGATACAAAATTAATACTGTTTATTTACATTTAAGAAATAAAAGCAGTCCCCGATCAGCTCGGGAACTGCTTAGTGTTTGTTTGATTTCTGCTTAATTTTTGCTTAAAGAAACCGCTTTTTCGTTACCGGGTTTTGCCGCATCAACAATAGCCTGCGCTCTTTCGGGGTCGTCAACCTTTGTAACTGCACTCACAATAGGAACGATTATCAGACCGAAGATCATAGCAATAGCACCCGCATTAATGGGAGATGCCATATTCAGGGGCAGAGAAGCCGCAGCCTTTGTCGCCTTGGGGAAGAAGCCCAGGCTGAATATTATCATATGTACAACGGTTATTCCAACGCCTGAAATAAAGCTTGTCCAAACCGCAGCCTTTGTTACCTTTGCGCTGAACAGTCCGTAAAGGAAGGGAGCCAGGAACGCACCCGCCAGAGCGCCCCACGAAATGGACATGAGCGTGGAAATGTAAGCATTGGGGTTCAGAGCAATAACGACCGATACAATTAGGAATGCTGCAATGAATATTCTCATAAAGAATACCTGCTTCTTCTCGGTCATTTCTTCCTTCATATTCGGCTTGATAAGGTCGATTGTAAGCGTGGAGCTTGAAGTAAGCACCAGCGAGGACAGCGTAGACATGGACGCCGAAAGCACCAGCACCACAACAACACCGATAAGCAGCTCGGGCAGAGCAGCTTCAAGCATTGCGGGAACGATAGAGTCATACATAGGCTTTCCTGAAGCATTTGTCACAAGCAGAGCCTTGCCCTCCGCAGCTGCAATTGCAGCATCGGGGTGAGCGTACAGTCTGCCGAAACCGCCCATCAGGTAGGAGCCGCCTGCAACGACTACCGCAAACAGTGTGGAGATGATAGTTCCCTTGGTAATTGCGCTGTCGTCCTTGATAGCGTAGAATTTCTGTACCATCTGAGGAAGTCCCCAGGTTCCCAGAGATGTGAGGATAACAACACCGATAAGGTTAATGGGGTCGGGTCCGAAGAGAGAATTCAGCGAATTTTCGGGAACGCCCTTGTCGGAGATCGCACCCAGCTGGTCGAGGGCTGAGGAAAGTCCGCCCTTGTTGGAGATAACGCAGAACACAACCGCCGCAATTCCCACAAGCATAATGATTCCCTGAATAAAGTCGTTGATAGCCGTTGCCTTGTAGCCGCCGAGGATAACGTAAACGGCAGTCAGCACCGCCATTCCTATGATACAAGCCTCATAAGGGATAGCAAACGCCATATTGAACAGCCTTGACAGACCGTTGTAAACGGACGCAGTATAGGGTATCAGGAAGATGAACACGATAACAGCAGCCGCAGTTTTCAGGGACTTTGAGCCGTAACGCTTCTCGAAAAATTCGGGCATTGTGGCAGCGTTCAGGTTTTTGGTCATAGTACGGGTACGCTTTCCCATAAGTATCCATGCCAGCGCACTTCCGATAACGGCATTTCCGATACCTATCCATGCCGCAGACACGCCGTAAGCCCAGCCGAACTGTCCCGCATAGCCGATGAAAACAACGGCGGAAAAGTAGGACGTACCGTAAGCAAACGCCGTGAACCACGCACCCAGCGTTCTTCCGCCCAGCACGAAGTCGGAAACGTTTGAGGTTTTCTTTCTGCACCAAAAGCCTATGCCCAGCATTAGCAGCAGGTAGGCTATAAGAATGATATAAAGCATTTTATCTGTCCTTTCAGCGGTTTATCGGTTTAAAGCTGACACGGTTTTATGCTTTAACCTATTAAACCATATGATACTATTTTAAATTATATCACACCGCAGAAAGTCTTGTCAATTGACATATACAACATATTTTCCCGCTATGTAAGTGGAAAACGCACAAAACAATGTTGAGTTATAAGAGTTGAATGTTGAGTTTATTGTGAAGTGTGAAATTTCAACTCTCAACTTTCATCACTAAACACTAAATCCCACTTTTTCTTTAAATACATAAAGAAATCATAAAGAATATTCATAAACCCTTGATTTTTTCGGCAGGCTGTATTATAATGGTATCATCAAACGAAAACCCAAAACTGAAAGGCGGTATTTAACAATGGACGAACTCAATAACAACAATCTTGATAATAAAGAACCTCAGAACGGCACCCCCGCAAACGGTCAGCCCTATGACCCCTATAATCAGCCCGTAAACCCCGAAAACGGTCAGCCCTATGACCCCTACAATCAGCAGCCCACACAGGGCGCAGTCCCCTATACCTATGACCCCTATGCTCAGCAGAATGCACAGCAGGGACAGCAGCCCTACGACCCATATTCTCAAAGCCCCAACTATGCAAACTATGTACAAAATCAGTACGGCGGCGGTGCCTATGCGATCCCGCAGAGGGCTCCCGAGGGAATGGCAACGGCTTCTCTGGTAATGGGCATACTGTCTATCGTAAGCTTTATCACGGTGTATCTGCCGCCTATTTTCGCTATACTCGGAATAGTGTTCGGCTGCATTCACAAGTCAAAGCACTATCCCAACGGAAACGGCAAGGCTACGGCGGGCATTGTCTGCTCGGTCATCGGTCTGCTTTTTATAGTCGGTATGTTTGCATTGGGGCTTAGCCTGATGAACAATCCCGAAATAATGCGTCAGTCTTTGGAAATGATAAAGGAGCAGGATCCCGAAACCTACGATCAGCTGTATGATATGTACTATGATCAGTTCCCTCAGTGGTTTGAGGGCATTAAGCTGTTTGTTAAGGGACTTTTCTAAGCTATTTTGACGAAAAAACGGCGCAGTCAATTGAAAATATTGAAAATATGTCCCTGTACGGCGGAAAAAGTCCGTTGTACAGGGATTTTTCTTTGTTGTGCAAAATCACGGACAGCAGGAAAAAGTTTCACTTGACAAACGTCCGCCAAAATGATACAATTGTATTCATTGGAGATACAAGTGTTTCTGTCAGACGGACGGAAAATGTATTGTGAGCATATATTGAAAGACAGGTAATGCCTATGAGTGCAGCATCTAAGCTGATCGTTGTAAATTCGGACGTCCTTCCCGATGTCTTTATAAAGGTCATCGAGGTTAAGAAGCTTCTTGCACGGGGCGAGGAAAAAAGCTCCGCCGCCGCCTGCAAAAGGGTGGGCATTTCAAGAAGCGCATTCTATAAATACCGTGACTGCGTGTTCACCTATGAGGAAAAGCTTACGCAGAAGATAATTTCTCTGAATATGACCCTCAAGGACGAACCGGGAGTGCTTTCGGGCGTTCTGGCGGCGCTTCACGGTATGAACACCAACATTCTCACGGTAAATCAGAGCATTCCCGTGGACGGCGTTGCGGCGGTTTCCGTGTCCCTCAGACCCGAAGGCGGTGCGGAGGAGTCCTACAAGATAATCGGCGTTTTGTCGGAGCTTGGCGGAGTTGTTGATGTGAAGATAATTTCGGGAGAGTAACCTTACCCGACATAAGCAAAGTATATATTTAACAAAGGAGTTATTTTATTATGGCAAAGGCAGCAGTTTTGGGATATGGAGTTGTAGGCTCGGGAACGGTCGAGCTTTTTTATAAGAATGCGGAGGCTATCCGCAAAAGAACAGGTCAGAAGGACCTTGACATTAAGTATATCCTTGACATCAGAGAGTTCCCCGATTCCCCCTACAAGGACAAGTTCACCAAGAATTTTGACGATATTCTGAACGATGACGAGGTTTCCATCGTCGCGGAGGTTATGGGCGGCGTTCACCCCGCTTACGATTTCGTTAAGGCAGCTCTGGAAAAAGGCAAGTCCTGCGTTACATCAAATAAGGAAATGGTGGCACAAAAGGGCGCAGAGCTTCTGAAAATTGCCAAGGAGCATAACTGCAACTTTATGTTTGAAGCAAGCACAGGCGGCGCTATCCCCATTATCAGACCCCTTCATCAGTGCCTTGCGGCTAACGATATTACCGCCGTTGCGGGAATTCTGAACGGTACCACAAACTTTATCCTCACAAAGATGTTCAGCGAGAATATGGCGTTTGACGACGCTCTTGCGCTGGCTCAGAAGCTGGGCTATGCCGAGAAAAATCCCGCTGCCGACGTTGAAGGTCTGGACGCCTGCCGCAAGATCTGCATTCTGTCCTCTCTCATTTACGGCAAGCACGTTTACCCCGATTATATCCACACCGAGGGAATCACCGCTATCACAAAGGCTGACGTTGAATATGCCGAGGTTTGGGGCGGTAAGGTGAAGCTTATCGGCAGCGTTAAGAAGTGCGCAAACGGCAAGATACTGCCTATGGTTCGTCCCGCATTTGTCTGCAATGATATGCAGCTGTCCAATATCAGCGACGTTTTCAACGGCATTACCGTTTACGGTGACGGCTTTGACGAGGTAATGTTCTACGGCAGAGGAGCAGGTAAGCTGCCTACCGCAAGTGCCGTTCTCGGAGATGTTATCGACTGCGCAAGACTGTCGGGCACTTCCGTTTCCCAGACCTGGGAGGACAGCGAAAATGCCGATTTCATCGAGGATTACAAGAACGACACCGTTGCAATGTACGTCCGCACATCGGGGGCAGACAAGGCTCAGATAGAGAAGCTGTTCGGCAATGTTGAATATCTCGTTAAGGACAACGCTCCAGAGGGCGAGATAGCATTCATCACACCCGAGCTGGTCGAAAAGGACTTTGATGAGAAGCTGTCCGCTCTGAACGGCGAGGTTCTCGGAAAGATACGTGTTCTCAATCTCAGATAAGATAGGAAGACCCTATAATGATTAGAATTCAAATACCCGCCACAAGCGCAAATCTGGGCGCAGGCTTCGATGCGTTGGGACTTGCACTCAGCTACTATAACTACGTGGAAATTGAGGAAAGCGATACCGTTGACATTAAGTCGCTGGACGATACCGCCATTCCCGAGGACGAAAGCAATCTGGTCTATGAGTCCGCAAAGACACTTTACGATATCTGCGGAAAGCCTCTCTCGGGTCTGAAAATACGTCAGGAGAACAATATCCCCATGGCAAGGGGCTTGGGCAGCTCCTCCGCCTGCATTATTGCGGGACTTGTGGGAGCAAACACTCTGATGAAGGAGCCGCTTTCCCTTGACGATTTGGTAAACCTTTCGGCGCAGATAGAGGGTCACCCCGACAACACCGCTCCCGCTTTGCTTGGAGGGATAGTCACCGCCGTTTTCGACGGGAAAAACGTCCATTGGGTAAAGCAGGAGGTTTTCACCACGCTGAAATTTGTGGTGGTCATACCCGATTTTGAGCTGAAAACCGAAAAGGCGAGGGCTTGTCTGCCAAAGGAAATTTCCCACAAGGACGCCGTTTACAACCTTTCCAGAGCGGCACTTTTCTCCGCTTCTCTGCTGACGGGAAAGTATGAAAATCTCCGCACAGCCGTTGACGACAGACTGCATCAGCCCTATCGAATGGAGCTTATCCCACACGCCGCAGAGGTGTTTGACACGGCTT
>JAEDOB010000163.1 GCA_016302225.1 Oscillospiraceae bacterium
GACGGCTCGGAATTTCTCTCATATGCAAGGCAGGTGGTGGAACAGGCGGAGCTTATGGAACAGCGCTATCTGAACAAGATGCCGTCAAAAAAGATATGCTCCGTTTCCACACAGCATTATGCTTTTGCTGTAAATGCTTTTGTGAATGTAATTTCTCGGCTTGATACCGATGAGTATGAATTTACTCTCCGTGAAACAAGGACATACGAAATTATCGAGGACGTGAAAACATTCCGCAGCGAGCTGGGTATACTTTATCTCAGCGGATTTAACGAAAAGGTCATAACAAAGCTGCTGAAGGAGGATCATCTGGTGTTTACTCCACTTTTCACAGCTGAACCCCATGTTTTTATAAGCAGCGTTCACCCTCTTGCAGAGAAAGATTTTATCACTCTTGACGATCTGGAAGATTATCCTTGTCTTGCCTTTGAGCAGGGTGAATTTAACTCCTTTTATTTTTCTGAGGAAATACTCAGCACCGCTCCCCACAAGAAAATTATACACGTCAGCGACCGTGCCACGCTGTTCAATCTGCTCATCGGTCTTAACGGCTACACCATCTGCACAGGCGTTTTTAACAGCAATCTGAACGGCGACAATATAATCTCCGTTCCGCTGAAAACGGAGGAAAAAATAAATGTGGGATATATCCGACACGAGCAGGCGTTTTTCAGCAGCTTTGCCATTGCTTTTATTGACGAGCTGCAAAGGCTTATTTCGGAATATTGAAGAAATCCCCGAACGTTATTTTTGATAACATTCGGGGATAATTTACGCTGCCAGCAGCCTTGCCACAGCCTCACATATTTTCTGCGCCACATAGGGCTTGTTCATAGTGTAAAGATGAATTCCGTCAACACCCTCCGAAATAAGGTCAACTATCTGATCTATGGCGTAGGCAATGCCTGCGTCCCTCATTGCTGTGGGATTGTCACCGTATTTTTCAAGCATACGCTCAAATTTTTTCGGCAGGCTTACTCCGCACAGCTTTATCATACGTTCTATTTGAGCCTTGTTTGTAACGGGCATTATCCCCGCTTCAATAGGCACGTTAATCCCTGCAAGAGCCGCACGCTCACGGAAGGCATAGAAATAATTATTGTCAAGAAAAAGCTGAGTTATGAGATGACTTGCCCCCGAATCTACCTTTTGCTTTGTGTAACGAATATCCTCTATCAGATCTGCGCTTTCGGTATGTCCCTCGGGATAGCAGGCGGCGATGATGTTGAAGTCGCCCCTTTCACTGATAAACTCTATCAGCTCATTGGCATGGCGGAACTCTCCGCAAGGCGAAATATCGGGAGAAATATCCCCTCTCAGCGCAAGGATATTTTCAATGCCGTTTGTCTTAAAGCCGTCCAGAATTTCCAGAACATTTTCCTTTGATAAATTTATACAAGGCAGATGTGCCACACTTTCAAGACTGTATTTACTCTTTACATCTGACGCTATCTGCAATGTTTTTGAGCAGTTTGCACCGCCGCCTGCTCCGTAGGTAACGCTGATAAAATCGGGGTGAAGATTTTTCAGTCCGTCAAGAGTTTCATAAATCGTGCTTTCGCTGTCTGAGGGCTTGGGCGGAAATATCTCAAAGGACATTACAGTTTTATCGTTGAAAAGCTTATTTAAATTCATTGCGAACCTCATCTGCCGCACGGACAAGATTTTCAAGGCTGGGTATGGTTTCCGCATTTCCCCTTGTTTTCAGTCCGCAGTCGGGATTTACCCACAGCTTTTCTTTCGGGATACGGTCAAGCATTTTGTGAAGTGCTGACTTTATCTCATCGACTGTCGGCACTCTCGGAGAATGTATGTCATACACACCGGGACCGACTTCGGTGCGGAAATTATTTTCTTTCAGCACATCAATAATGGTCAGGTCGGAACGGCCTGCTTCAAAGGTGATAACATCTGCGTCCATATCGTCAATTTCCTTGATAATGTCCGCAAATTCGCTGTAACACATATGGGTATGTATCTGTGTTTCCGGCTTTACACCGCTGTGAACAAGACGGAACGCAGGTATCGCCCAATCAAGATAATCACTTTTCCAATCGGATTTTCTCAGCGGCAGCTTTTCACGGAGAGCAGCTTCGTCCACCTGAATAATGCTTATGCCGTTTGCTTCAAGGTCAAGGACTTCCTCACGAATTGCAAGTGCTATCTGAAATGCGCTTTCTTTCAGAGAAATGTCCTCACGGGGGAATGACCAATTGAGGATAGTCACAGGTCCCGTCAGCATACCCTTCATGGGCTTGTCCGTAAGGCTCTGCGCATACTTCGACCACTTAACCGTCATTGGCTTTGCACGGGAAATATCTCCCCACACAACAGGCGGCTTAACGCAGCGTGTGCCATATGACTGCACCCACGCCTTTTCGGTGAAGATATATCCGTCAAGGCATTCGCCGAAATATTCCACCATATCGTTTCGCTCAAATTCGCCGTGAACAAGAACATCAAGTCCGATTTTTTCCTGCAATGCAACACAATCGGCTATCTGCTTTTTGTTGAAATCCTCATACTGCGCTTCGGAAATCTCGCCCTTTCTGAACGCCGCACGGTTGGCTCTTACCTCCGCTGTCTGAGGGAATGAACCGATAGTTGTTGTGGGTAAGAGCGGCAAATTGAAGCGTTTTTTCTGTACCTTTTCACGCTCCGCAAATTCGGGCAGGCGGACAAAATCCTTGTTGGAAAGCTTTTCGACCTTCTCACGAACAACTTCATTCAGACCGCTTCTCGGCTCACTGCAAAGTGCGTAATTTGCAGCATATTCCGCAGTTTCAATGGGGTGCTCAGAGGACAGTATTTTCTTTAACTCCGCAAGCTCGGACAGCTTTTCCTCCGCATATGCAAAATGCTTTTTAACACTATCGGGCAACTTGCTCTCATTTTTCAGTGTATAGGGAACGTGGAGCAGTGAGCAGGAAGTGTTCAGCACAATCTCTCCGCAGTGCTTTTTCAGTTCCGATACAGTTATCAGTGTCTTTCCGTAATGATTGTGCCAGATATTTTTGCCGTTGACAACACCTGCGAATAATATCTTATCCTTGGGAAAGCCGTTTTCCGACACAAGCTCAAGGGACTTTTTTCCCTCAACGAAGTCAAGTCCAATACCGTCAAAGTCAAGTCCGCATATCTCGTTATAACAATCACGAACATCTCCGAAATATGTCTGAAGCAAAACTTTTACACTGCCCTTTGCGGATAAAATCTTCTTGTACAGCGATAAAAAAAGTGAAATATCCTCCGCCGACAGGTCTGTTACCAAATATGGCTCATCAAACTCTGCCCACTCTGCGCCGAGAGCATTAAATATCTCAAGATATTCACAGTATACCGCCGAAACGCTGTCAGCAAGATCTGCGGCAGATTTATTTCCCGTAAAGCGTGCAAGCTTTAAAAATGTAAACGCTCCAATGATAACGGGCTTTGTTTTTACTCCGTTCTTTTGTGCTTCAAGAAATTCGTCAAAGGGCTTTTTCCCCGTCAGCTTTATCTCCGTGTTATCCTCAATTTCGGGAACCATATAGTGATAGTTTGTGTTGAACCATTTTTTCATCGCAAGAGCCTTGACATCGCCATTTTTGCCCTGATAGCCCCTCGCCATTGCAAAATATGTATCGAGTGCAGACAGATCAAGAGCCTTATACCTTTCGGGAACGGCGTTTAGCAGAACGGCGGTATCAAGCATATTGTCATAGAAGGAAAAATCGTTTGACGGAATAAAATCAATACCGTTTTCTTTCTGAACGTTCCAATTTTCAAGACGAATATTTTTTGCCGTTTCAAGCAAACTGTCAGAAGTGATCTCGCTTCTGAAATATTTTTCTGAGGCAAATTTCAGCTCACGGAGAGAGCCGATTCTGGGGTACCCGATTATTGATGTTTTCATATGTGTTATCCTTTCGTTTTTGATTTAATTGATATTATCATTATATCACAGTTCTTTTTTGATAAGGTAACACTTATTTTTTATGGTTAGTCATAGCTTTAAGATATGACATTGAATATTTTATAGAAACGCTCACAAAAGCGGTGAAAATGAAAAAATCATCTCTTCTCCATAAGTTTTTCATTCAATTCCTGCAACCTGTAATAAGCCTCATTACATTTCTCCTGAAATTCGTCTATCTTGTCCTGCGGACTGCTTTCGGATAAGTGTTTCTTTTCAGCAAGCAGTACCTTGCGTTCAGCTTTGAGAGCATCGTCGATCTGCTGTCGAAATTCCGGGTTGTTAGGAAAGTTTCTCCTGAAATTAGCACTGTTGTTGCTGAACCTGTTGTAAATCTCATTTATTGTATTTGAACGGCATTTTTTCTGTGCCACTTTGTTTCTGTCAGCGGAGTATTTCTTTTCACATTCGGGATTACCGCACAGGCACTTGTCATTCTCACGCTCAACGATTATCAGCTTGTGGCAGACACGACAGTTTCGGACTTTTTTGTTACATTGGTTAAGAATATCCGAATATATCTGTATAAGTCCGATAAAGGAATCATCGGTGATATATGCGACCTTACTCTCTCCATCAGAGTTGTAATGGCATATATGAGCATCATAATCAGTGCAGTCGCTGCCAATGGAACGTGACATATCCCAATAGTGAACATCGTTTTCTTCGATTTTAGGCAGATTTCTGTATGAGGTCAGCATATCCTTTATTATCTGATTGTACTCAGCAGAAAACTTTTCGGCACTCTTTTTGGTTTCGGAAGAAAAAATGTGATGTTCGCCACTCTGTTCCTTATGAATACGCATATAGTTTGTAAAAATAAAGAAAATAATGTAGTTGCGGAGCATATTCGCCCTCGGTGCTCTGCTGTAAATGCCGTTCAGTGCAGAAATGTACTGTTCGGCATTTTTGTTTCCCTGTGCTTCGGAAATGTTGTTGTACAAGCCGTTGGACGCTTCTATTATCTCCTCCATACGGTTGTCAGCCATAGCAAGCTCGTTCATTTCCTCGGCAAGTGTACCCAACTTGCGTGAGGACACCTGAATATCATTGCTGTTCCTGCCCTTTGTCAGATAATCGTGTATGTTCTCGTAGCTGCCGATAATTATAGTTTCACGTTCGCTTCGCACATCAAGCACAAAGGCTATCGAAGCGGTAGTCATTGATTCGGGGATCATAATCTCTGCTTTCATATTTTCTATTGTCTCCTTCCGTACTAATGGGTATTCTTTGCTCTCAAATATCAGAATGGCATAAATATTTCTCTATAATTCTCATTGTAACACAAAACCATTCGCAAGTCAAGAAAAACCGCTGAATATCAAAGAATTTTATGCGAATGGTTAGAGCTATGACATTCGAATTGTACCATTCGCTTTGAGAATGACACACGATTTTAAGACATTTGAGAAAATGTGAGGTATAATGGGAGCAGGCTCAAGGAAAAATCCGAGAGCCGAACAAAAGAATATGGAGGTGCTGCTAATGAACAGCA
>JAEDOB010000164.1 GCA_016302225.1 Oscillospiraceae bacterium
AACCCTTCGAGAAAAATCAGATAGGCTCCTCCGCAATGCCCTACAAGAGAAATCCCATGAGATGCGAGCGTATCACCGCTCTTGCAAGATACCTGATGATAGACACCTTAAACCCCGCATTTACCGCAGGAACACAGTGGTTTGAGAGAACTCTGGACGATTCCGCAAACAAGAGAATTTCCGTTGCGGAGGGCTTCCTTGCGGCGGATTCTATACTGAATATTCTTCTGAATGTTACCTCCGATCTGGTGGTATATCCCAAGGTCATCCGTCAGAGAGTTATGCGCGAGCTGCCCTTTATGGCTTCCGAGAACATTATGATGTCCGCTGTAATGAAGGGCGGCGACCGTCAGGAGCTTCATGAGAAGATCAGAAAATATTCCATCGAGGCAGGCAAAAAAGTCAAAGAAGAAGGGTTGGAGAACGATTTGATAGACAGAATTTTAAAAGATGAAGATTTCAAGATCTCCGTTGAGGAAATGGAGTCCATACTGAAGCCCGAGAGCTTCACGGGAAGAAGCGAGGAGCAGGTGACTGAGTTCATCAATGCCTGCGTAAAGCCCGTTCTGGAAAAGAATAAGGACATTCTCGACGAAACTGCCGAGCTGTCCGTATAATTCGGCTGTCTGCGGATATAATACTATCGTTCCAACCGTGGAATAATTTATATTCGGAGATGATTTTCAATGACCAAGAACCCCGCTATCAAGTGCGATGTTAAGTCCTGCAAGTACAACTACGAGTCGGAAAACTACTGCACTCTCGATACCGTAAGCATCGGCACACACGAGCCTCACCCTACCGTTTGCGAGTGTGTTGACTGTAAGTCTTTCGTTAAGAAGGGCTAAGTGTTCAGCTGATACCAAGGAATATGCCCCGCCAACAGGTTCGGTTTGAACCGTTGGCGGGGCTTTTTCGGAAAGGATATAAAATGATTTTTTACACCTCTGACTGGCATATTGACCATCAAAATATTTTGAAGCTTTGTGACCGTCCCTTTGCGGATATGGACGAAATGAGAGAAACCATTATTTCAAATTACTGCGCCCGTGTTACCCATAAGGACGATGTTTTCTTTCTGGGAGATCTGTTTTTCAAATCCTCTGCATCTGACGGAAGTGCGGTGAAGGTCATGAAGGCTCTGCCGGGACACAAGCATCTTATTATCGGAAATCACGACAAGGCAATGGTGAAAAATAAGCAGCTTATGAGCCTGTTTGAAACTGCCGATGAATACAAAAAGATCAATGACGACGGCAGGACAGTTATCGCTTTTCACTATCCTATTCTGGAATGGGACGGTTATTTTCACGGAACATATCATGTTTACGGACATATCCACAACAATACGGGAAATGAGCTTTATTCCGTTCTCGGTCAGCTGAAAAATGCCTTTAATGTTGGCGTTGATGTGAACGGCTTCTGCCCCGTGACGCTTTCTGAGCTTATTGCAAGGTCTGAATAATTATTTCAGCCGGTTTACGATAATTATTCCAAGACCGAGTATTGTCAGAACAACACCCGTTGCCCTGTTAAGCGTTTTGGGACTTGCCTTGTTTGCGAATTTTGCAGCAATTCTTGCCCAGAGAAGGGTTGACAGAACACAGAATATCAGGCAGGAAATGTCGGGTGCGCCCGAAATCGCAAAGTGGCTGAGTGCTCCCGTCAGTGCGGTAAATGCCATAATGAAAACGCTTGTCCCCACGGCGGTTTTCAGCTCGTAGCCGAGAACGCTTGTGAGTATGAGCAGCATCATCATTCCGCCGCCTGCGCCCACAAAGCCGCAGATAAAGCCTATCATCATTCCGCAGATAATGGACTGCATAAGCCGCTTTTTCGGTTCAACGCTTTCCATTTTCTCCTTTGTGGTCATTACGGGCTTGACGATGAATTTTATGCCCAGCAGAAGGGTCATATACATGGAAAACGTGCCCATAGTCTTGTTTGGGACAAGGCTTGCTACCCAGCTGCCCACAAGCGTGAAGCAAAGCACGGCTATCATCATGGTGATACCGTTTTTGATGTCAAGATTTTTGTTTTTGCCGTAGGTGTATGCGCTGACCGCACTTGCCAGAACATCGCTTGCCAGGGCAATTCCCACGGCGTCATAGGCGGGCATTCCCAGGAAGGTTATCAGCATAGGGGAGATAACGGCGGCTGCGCTCATTCCAGCAAAGCCTGTGCCAAGTCCTGCGCCTATTCCCGCAATAAAGCATATTATAAATTCGTACATTTTTATATATCCTTTCCGATTTTGGGTGAATATTATAAGTATATCTCTGTTTGTGGAATATGTCAATATAATCCTGTGACGGTATAGAGTATTTCGTGTGATAAAATGGTGTAATTTGCGATTTTTTGCTTTACAAAAGCCGATTTATATGGTATAATATATTAATAATTATTTATACGAATGGAGAAATAAAAAATGTCACTTAGCGTTGGAATGGTTTCTCTCGGCTGTTCAAAAAATCAGATAGACGGCGAGAGAATGCTTTACAAAATACAGCAGGCAGGTCACAGGCTCATAGGGGACGCTGCCCTTGCGGACGTTGCTATCATAAACACCTGCGGCTTCATTCAGTCGGCAAAGGAAGAAGCTATCGAAACTATCCTCGAATTTGCCACCCTGAAAAAAGAGGGAAGAATAAAGAAGCTTATCATCACAGGCTGCCTTGCGGAGCGTTACAAGGAGGAAATAAAGACGGAAATTCCCGAAGCGGACGGCGTTATCGGTATCGGCTGCAATGACGATATTGTCGCTATCCTCGACGAGATAGAAAAGGGCGAAACGGTAGTCCGTTTTGACAGCAAGGAAAAGCTGTCCATTACGGGCGGACGAGTTCAGACCACGCTGCCCTTTTTCGCATATCTGAAAATCGCAGAGGGCTGTTCAAACTGCTGTACATACTGCGCTATCCCGCAAATTAGGGGCAAGTTCAGAAGCGTTCCCATGGAGGACGTTGTTGCGGAGGCAAGGGAATTAGCCGAAAGCGGAGTTCGTGAGCTTATTGTTATAGCGCAGGATTCCACCCGCTACGGTGAGGACCTTTACGGCAGACTTGCACTTCCCGAGCTGCTGAAAAAGCTTTGTGAAATTGACGAATTAAAGTGGATAAGAGTGCTTTACTGCTATCCCGAGCGCATTACCGACGACCTTCTCAAGGTCATTGCCGAGGAGGAGAAAATCGTCAAGTACCTTGACATTCCCATTCAGCACTGCAACGGTGAAATTTTGAAGCGTATGAACCGAAAGGGCGACAACAAGTCCCTTCGTGAGCTGATGGAGCATATCCGTGAAGCCGTTCCCGGAATTATCCTGAGAACAACGCTCATAACAGGTTTCCCCGGGGAAACCGAGGAGCAGTTCACAGAGCTTGCCGAGTTTGTCCGTGACGTTAAGTTTGACAGGCTGGGCTGCTTCCCCTATTCTGCGGAGGAAAATACGCCCGCTGCGTCCTTCGACGGTCAGCTTGATGACGATGTTAAGCAGCACCGTGCGGACATTATCATGGAAGAGCAGATGCGTGTTGTTGACAGGAAAAATGAAGTGCTTAGGGGCAAGGTCATAGAGGTAGTTACCGAGGGATATGACCGTTACGGTGACTGCTATTTCGGCAGAAGTGCCATGGACGCTCCCGATATTGACGGAAAGATATTCTTTACGTCCCCGAATATGAAGCTTGTTATGGGAAAATTTGTAAACGTACGCATTGATGATATTCTTGATTACGACCTGATTGGAGAGAGAACAGATGAACCTGCCCAATAAACTGACTCTGCTGCGAGTTTTTCTTGTGCCCGTATTTCTGGTGTTTTTGCTGATACCGTCTATTCCCCACAGATTTTTGCTGGCGCTGGTGGTGTTTGCATTGGCGTCAATAACAGATGCGCTGGACGGACATATTGCCCGCAGCCAAAATCTAATAACGAATTTCGGAAAATTCCTTGACCCGCTGGCGGACAAGGTTCTGGTAATGGCTGCGCTGGTGGGATTTGTGGAGCTGGGATTTGCGGGCTCGGTGCCTGTCATAATCATTCTGGCAAGAGAATTTATGGTTTCGGGACTTCGCCTTGTAACGGCAGGCGAGGGCGTTGTGGTAGCTGCGGGAATTTGGGGAAAGCTGAAAACCGCTTTCACAATGGTGGCTATAATTGCCATTCTCGTTATGGCTGAATTTGCCATAGGCTGGGCTTACAGAGAGATAGTTTCCGCAGTTCTCATATGGGTGTCTGCGGTGCTTACTGTAATTTCGGGCGGCGTTTACCTTAAAGGATACGCTTCCTACATCGATCCCACAAAATAAGGTTTCCGAAAAAATGATAAGGAGATGAGGGAAATGTTCAACTATGTTGCGGAGGGAGTAGCTCTGTATCTGTCATTGCTTGTAGGTATATCCACCGCTGCCAGCATTGTCAGATGGAACAAGGATAACATTATCTTCATCAACTGCGCATTCTGCATCTCCCTTTCGTCGCTTCTTAACATTATTTCCTGCATATGCGGCGAGCATTACGGGGACGTTCCTCTATGGCTGAATTACGGCGTTTCAATGCTGTACTTCATTGCGCTTCTTCTGACCATGGTAATGTTCGTAAGATATTTCGTCAACCTTATGTCAAAAGGGAAAAAAACTGTAAATATCACTAAAACAGCCATATTCCTGCCGTATATACTGTTTTGCGGGATAGTTCTGTCCTCGCCTGTTACGGGGTGGATATTCTCCTACGGAGCCAGCGGCTATGTCAGAGGTCCCCTGAGCAATCTGACATACGTTCTGATGATTTATTACAGCATTGTCATAATAACGATAATGTTCAAAAATCGTCAGAATATCACAGTCAGAGTTCGGTCGATCATTATGCTTTTTCCCTTCCTTTCGGGGGCGGTAATGCTGGTGCAGTATTTCAATAAAGATGTTTTGTTGACGGGTACGGCTGCGCTGGGTCCGCTGCTGCTGATGTTCCTTTTTCTGGAAAAGGATATCGTGGATATGGACACGCTTACGGGCTTTAGCGGACATCAGAGCTTTCTTGATGTTGCCGACAAGCGTTTTCAGAAGAAGGACGTTTTTTCGGCGGTGCTTATCTCCATGGACAATTTTCAGGAGCTTGCCGACAATCTGGGAAGAAAGGCTGTCAACAAGCTAGTGTCCATGACTGCGGGATATATCGAGGAGGCACTTGAGCGGGTGACCTGCTTCCGTTATTCCGAAAACGAATTTACTGTTATTTTCGACGATAAGACTACATATGAGATAGACAGCTATTTGGCAGAGGTTGTAAACCGTTTCAAGGAAAAATGGGTCGTTGATGATAGTGAGATATTTTGCAAGGTGAGCATTGGTGCGGTTTACTGTCCGCAACAGGCGCAGGACACCGAGCAGCTGCTTGAATTGCTGGAATATGCCGTTTCAGCCG
>JAEDOB010000165.1 GCA_016302225.1 Oscillospiraceae bacterium
GCAGGGGATAAGCTGGGGGAATTGTTCTATTATCTTGACGGAAATTTGGTCTATCGGGGCGAAATTCGTGCAAAAAGCAATGTCAAGGCAAAATCTCAGGGATTTTCATTGTCAAGATTACTAAAGTATCTGTTCGAATTTTAGATGAAATCTACAAAAATTTCTGTTTTGAATTAATGTTTACAAAAAATCTTGCAAAATTCACGGTTTTATAGTAAAATTAAAGTAAGGAAGTTTTTATGGAGGAATAAAAAATGTCTTTAAAGCTTAACACAAAATATCTCGAGAAGTTTATCGCTCCTCACGAAATGGAGGCTGCCAAGGCTCAGGCTACGCTCGCTGCCAACACTCTTGAAAGCAAAAGCGGTCAGGGAAATGATTTCCTCGGCTGGCTCACTCTCCCTACCGATTACGATAAGGAAGAGTTTGCAAGAATAAAGGCTGCTGCGGAGAAGATCAAGAAGAATTCCGACGTGCTCATCGTAATCGGAATCGGCGGTTCCTATCTCGGCGCAAGAGCTGCTATCGAGTTTTTGAAGTCACCTCTTTACAATAATCTGAAGAAGGACACACCCGATATTTACTACGTGGGCAACAGCATCAGCTCCACACATCTCAGTGAAGTGCTTTCTCTCTGCGAGGGCAAAGATATTTCCGTAAATGTCATCTCCAAGTCGGGTACCACAACCGAACCCGCACTTGCTTTCCGTATCTTCAAGAAGCTGCTTGAGGACAAGTACGGCAAGGAGGGCGCAAAGGAGAGAATTTTTGCTACCACAGACGCAAAGAAAGGTACTCTCAAGGAGCTTTCCGATACAGAGGGCTATGAAACCTTCGTTATTCCCGATGATGTCGGAGGACGCTTCTCCGTTCTTACACCTGTTGGTCTGCTGCCTATCGCTGTTGCAGGCTGTGACATTGACGCTCTTATGGCAGGCGCAAGACAGGCTCAGAACGATTATACAGCCGAGTTTGACGCAAACGACTGCTACAAGTATGCTGCTATCAGAAATATTCTTTACAGTAAGGGCAAAAGCGTTGAGATGCTCGTTTCCTATGAGCCTTCCTTCGCTATGA
Organism: Oscillospiraceae bacterium; assembly: GCA_016302225.1. GTDB lineage: Bacteria > Bacillota > Clostridia > Oscillospirales > Ruminococcaceae > UMGS1889. The sequence continues at coordinate 1,078 of JAEDOB010000165.1, forward strand.
TGAACGAGTGGTTCAAGCAGCTTTTCGGCGAGAGTGAGGGCAAGGATAACAAGGGTATTTTCCCCGCTTCCGTTATCTTCTCCACAGACCTCCACTCTATGGGACAGTTCATTCAGGACGGTTCAAGAGTAATGTTTGAAACAGTTGTTGACATCAAGAAGCCCAAGACCGATCTCTTCTTGGAGAACGATGCCGAGAATCTGGACGGACTTAACTTCCTGACAAATCAGAATATGTCCGTTGTAAACAGAAAGGCATTCGAGGGAACGGTGCTCGCTCATACCGAGGGCGGAGTGCCCAACATCATTCTGGAGCTTGAGGACACCACCGAAAAGAGCCTCGGCTACCTCATCTACTTCTTTGAAAAGGCTTGCGCAGTCAGCGGATATATGCTGGGCGTTAATCCTTTCAATCAGCCCGGTGTTGAAAGCTACAAGAAGAATATGTTTGCTCTTCTCGGCAAGCCCGGCTATGAGGATCAGAAGGCTGCTCTTGAAGCTAAGCTCAACTAATTCGGTATTTGTGCGCTCAGCGCATTTTATACAGCCGCCCGATCTTCTGACGGCGGCAGGGGATACCCCATAAAAACAGAAGCCTCACGGCGGAAATGGAGTGTTTTATATGTTAAAACTTATCACAGGTAAAAAGGGTACAGGCAAAACTAAGATACTGATTGATATGATTAATAAAGCCGTTAAAAATACAAGCGGTAACGTTGTTTGTATCGAAAAGGGCGCAAAGCTTACATATGACATTGACCACAGCGTAAGACTGGCTGACACCGAGCATTACGGCGTTGACAGCTACGACAAGTTCTATGGCTTTGTTGCAGGCATGCTGGCAGGAAACTACGATATTAAGGAAGTTTTCGTTGATTCTATCCTCAAGATCGGCGGTCAGGACTTCGATGCTCTGGCTGATATGCTGGTTAAGCTGGACAATCTTTCCGGCAGCGAGGTTGAACTGGTATTTACAGTTTCTGCCGATTCTGCAGATCTTCCCGACTATATTAAAAAATATATTGTCTAAAACCTCTTGACAAGGACACATTTTTGTGGTAAAATGTAATTTGTGATATTTTAGGGGAGAATTATGGTTCTGAATTTAAAACAGATTTATGAGATCGTTGGTGAAAAGCTTGATGCGGATTATCAGATCTCGCCCGAGAGCCTTGATTATGTTAAAGGCTATGCGTTTTCAGCCCCTATATCTGTTTCGGCTGAGGTAGTCAACCGTGCAGGGATAGTTACACTCACCTATTCCGTAAAGGTGCTTCTTAAAGCCGAGTGCGACAGATGTCTGAGCGAGTTTGAAAGGGAATATGCTTTCAGCTTCGAGCATATACTTGTCCGTTCTCTCAATTCCGAGGATAATGACGAGTATGTTGTTACCGAGGACGATAAGCTGGAGCTGGACGAGCTTGCGGTTTCTGACATTATCCTGTCGCTGCCGTCAAAGATGCTCTGCAAGGAGGACTGCAAGGGACTTTGCTGTCACTGCGGAACAAATTTGAACGATCATGAATGTAACTGTAATGGTTAATTAAAGATAAGGAGGTGCTGAATAATGGCAGTACCAAAGAGAAAAGTCTCTAAGGCAAGACGTGACAAAAGACGTTCCGCTGTATGGAAGCTGGATGCTCCTGCATTTTCCAGATGCTCAAACTGCGGAGAGCTGACCGCTCCTCATAAGGTTTGCAAGAACTGCGGATTCTATAAGGGCGTTGAGGTAATCAAGAAGAAGGAAGCATAATTTATCGCTTCCTCAAAGCTGAGAGGAGGAGCAATCCTCCTCTTTTTTGTTGGAGGTTTTATGTCGGTAGAGGTAACAGGCGTTGTAAAAAATTCTGCGGCTTATTGCGCAGGCGTCAGGAAAGGCGATATGCTTATTTCGGTGAACGGTCACGGTATTCGGGACGTTCTCGATTATATGTTTTATTCGGCTGAACAGGAAATTATCCTCGTTTTAAAGCGGGGAGGGAAGCATATTGCACTTAAGATCGTCAAGAGCGAATATGACGACCTCGGAATGGAGTTTCAGTCATTTTTGATGGATAATAAGCAAAGCTGCACCAACAAGTGCGTGTTCTGCTTTATCGACCAGATGCCCCCGGGAATGAGGGAAACGCTTTATTTCAAGGACGACGATGCAAGGCTGTCCTTTTTACAGGGAAATTATGTTACGCTGACAAATATGAAGGACGAGGATATTGACAGGATAATTGATATGCACCTGAATGTAAACATTTCCGTGCATACCACAAATCCCGAGCTGCGCTGCAAAATGATGAATAACCGTTTTGCGGGGGAGAAGCTGAAATATCTCAAACGTCTGGCTGACGCTGACATTGGTATGAATTGTCAGATAGTGCTTTGCCCCGGGCTGAATGACGGTGACGAGCTGAAAAGGTCGCTTGATGATCTGGGTAAGCTGGCACCTGCGGTAAAAAGCGTGGCGGTGGTTCCCGTTGGTCTTACGAAATTCCGTGAGGGACTGTACCCGCTGAAGCTGTTTGACAAGGACGGTGCTGCCGAAACTATAAGAGTTATTGAGGAGTATCAGCAGAAATTCCTGAAAGACTACGGAACAAGGCTGGTTTTTCCCGCCGATGAATTTTATCTGACGGCAGGGCTGCCAATTCCCGATAATGATTATTATGAGGACTATCCTCAGTATGAAAACGGCGTTGGTATGCTGCGTTCGCTGGAGGACGAGTTTTCCCGCCGTATGAAGGAGATTGACAGAATGCCCCATAAGCTGCGGAATGTGTCCATAGCTACGGGTGCGGCGGCTTATGAGTTTATAAGTGAGTTGGTAAGGTCTGCGGAGGAAAAATATCCCGGACTTAGCTGCCGTGTTTACAAAATAATCAACAATTTCTTCGGAGATACTATTACCGTAACAGGTCTGCTGACGGGACAGGATATTACCGAACAGTTGTTAGGTAAAAAGCTGGGCGGAACACTTTTGCTTTCCGAGTCCATGGTCATGCGGGGAAGTGATATTTTCCTCGACGATATGACAGTTCCGCAGCTTGAAAAGAAACTGAATGTGAAAATCAAGCTTACTCCCCAGGACGGAGCAAAGCTTTTCGATAATATAGTCGGAATATCGTGAGATATTTCGTTTAAAATGATTGGAGATGATTTCTATGGCATTGCCCGTTGTTGCTGTTGTGGGACGCCCTAACGTGGGAAAATCCACCCTGTTCAACAAGCTTGTGGGACAGCGCATTTCAATAGTTGAGGACACCCCGGGCGTTACCCGTGACCGAATTTATTCAAAATGCGAGTGGCGTAACCGTGAATTTATGCTTGTGGATACGGGAGGTATCGAGCCGAATTCCGAGGACGTTATCCTAAAGCAGATGAGGCGTCAGGCTCTGCTTGCTATTGAAAAGGCGGACGTTATCGTTTTTCTGACCGACCTGAAAAGCGGTGTTACTGCCAGCGACTATGACGTTGCGGCAATGCTGCAGAAAAGCGGAAAGCCCGTTGTTCTCTGTGTAAATAAGTGCGACAGTATCGGTGAGCCGCCCCCTGAGTTTTATGAATTTTATAATCTTGGTCTGGGCGATCCCGTTGCGGTTTCCGCAGCTCACGGTCACGGTTCGGGAGATATGCTTGATGAGGTTTTCAAGTATTTCCACGAGGAGGACGAGGAAGAGTATTCCGAGGAATATATAAAGGTTGCTGTTATTGGTAAGCCGAATGTTGGAAAATCTTCGCTTATCAACCGAATTTCGGGTGAGGAGCGAGCTATTGTTTCCGATATTGCCGGAACTACCCGTGATGCCACCGATACTGTTATCGAAAATGAGGACGGAAAGTACGTATTCATCGACACGGCGGGCATCAGAAAGAAGTCCAAGATTCTCGAAAAAATCGAGCATTACAGCGTGCTGAGAGCATATATGGCTGTTGACCGTTCGGACGTTTGCGTTATCGTAATCGACGCCGAGGTGGGATTTACCGAGCAGGATTCAAAGGTCGCAGGCTATGCCCACGAACAGGGCAAGGGCTGTATCGTTGCCGTAAATAAGTGGGACGCTATCGAAAAGGACTCAAACACAATGGACGAGTTCACAAAGAAGCTTAAAGAGGATTTCAGCTTTATGTCATACGTCCCCTTTGTGTTTATTTCCGCTAAAACAGGACTGAGAATTGACAAGCTGTTTAAGATGATAAACGAGGTCAATGCTCAGAATTCCATGCGTATCTCTACGGGAACGCTGAACGACGTGCTGGCTTACGCAACGACGAGAGTTCAGCCCCCCTCCGACAAGGGCAGAAGGCTGAAAATTTACTATATGACCC
>JAEDOB010000166.1 GCA_016302225.1 Oscillospiraceae bacterium
TGGGCTATCTGGATTATAAGGCAAACTATCTTATGTATTCCGATGACGGCGAATCGAAGGATTATTACGACCAGAACAACTATATTACACTTACCGTTATCAAGGACAACAGAGATATAAGCGTCCGTTCAAGCGCTCCCGATATTGAGCTTGCGGCGGATATTAAGTAAAATAACCGATATTTTGTATGCTTCTCCCTGCCCTCGGCGGGGAGAAAAGCATTTACAGCATCAATGAAAGGACAAAATCGTGAATAACAAGGAACTATATAAAAAAACACTGGCACTTGCCGCTCCCATGATGATACAAAACGGCATAACCAACGCCGTCGGACTTGTGGACAACATAATGGTCGGCAGCATCGGCACAGAAGCAATGACCGCCGTTTCCATTGCGGGACAGCTTCTGTTCGTTTTCAGCCTTGCCATATTCGGCGGGCTGGCAGGTCCCGGCATATACGGAGCACAATTTTACGGGCAGAACAATACTGAAGGTCTGAAAAACACCTTCCGAATGAAATGGCTAATATGCGGATTCTGCCTTGCCATAGCCATTCCCCTGTTTATTTTCAAGGGGGATCATCTTTTGAAACTGTACCTTAAAGGGGACAGTAACGGAATTGACCCCGAGCTTATCATCAGCCACGGTCTTGACTATCTGCACATTATGCTTTGGGGACTTATCCCCTTTGTAATAACGCAGGTATACTCGGGAAGTCTGCGAGAAACAGGCAACAGCGTCACCCCAATGATCGCAGGAATTTGCTCGGTCTGTGCGGACATTCTCTTTAACTATATGCTCATTTACGGAAATTTCGGAATGCCTAGGCTGGGCGTAAAAGGTGCCGCCATTGCCACAAATATTGCCCGTGTAATTGAAATGAGCATTATTGTCATCTCCGCACACGCAGGCAAAAACAAGCCCGCCTTTCTGGTCGGCGTCTACAAAAGCTTCAAAATTCCCAAAAGTCTTGCGGGAGATATTGTTCGAAAGGGTCTGCCGATTTTCCTGAACGAGTTTCTATGGTCGGCAGGAATTGCCGCTCTGACGCAGTGCTATTCCCTCCGTGGTATGGACATTATTCCCGGACTAAACATCTCAAATGCCCTCTGCAACCTGCTGAACGTCGTGTTCATTGCCCTCGGAAATGCTATCGGCATAGTTATAGGACAGCTTCTGGGCGCAGGCGAATTTGATAGGGCAAGAAAAAGCAGCTTCGGACTTGCGGCACTGTCGGGCAGTATTTGCGTCGGTCTGACGGTGATACTTGCGGCACTTTCGGGCGTTTTCCCGAGGCTTTACAATGTTTCGGAGGAAGTCAGACATCTGGGCAGCAGCTTTATCATTATAACTGCGCTGTTCTTCCCCGTTCAGGGCGTGCTGAATTCGCTGTATTTCACACTGCGTTCGGGCGGAAAAACGTTTATCACATTTCTGTTTGACAGCGTATTCTCGTGGGTGGTGTCAATACCGCTGGCACTTGCCCTCTGCAAGCTGACCGACCTTCCCATACTGCCGCTGTATGCAGCTGTTCAGGCAACAGATATTGTAAAATGCGTCATAGGTGCAGTTCTTATCAAAAAGGGCGTCTGGATAACAAGCGTTGTCGGGACGGAAAAAGCAGCCGAATAGGATTTGCCGTACCTCAGTTTTTCGGAGGTACGGCATTTTTTACGCCGATTTTACACGGATTTTCCGATATTTTCAAACGATTCCCATATAATCTTATTGGGTGATAGTAATGGACAATTTTGATCATATGCTGCAAAGATGCCGCACTGTCGATACCGATGAAATGCCCGGACCCTGTCAGGGAAACTGCGAGGAGATAAATCCCGACCTTCGGGAATTCATATTCGGCGGCGAACCGAGCGATTTTACCGAATGGCACAGGCAAGCACTTAAAAATGTCATCTTACGAAGCAATATCAAAAATATCATTATCGCAGCAGGAATGTCAATGGCTTTTCTGTCAATTATCGTGACCTTTATCATAAGGCGGACAATGCCCGAATGGTGGACATTTCCCATACTTTTTGCGCTGCTTATCTTCGCCATCATAGGCGGCTACGACCTGTACGCAAACAGCATCGCCCTTAAAGAAGCGGATAGGGGCAATCTGTTCTGCTTTAAATACGAGTTTTACGGGAAACTCCGCTATGTTATTGACCATGAGGACAACAGCTGCCTTTACTATGCAAATCTGGGAGATTTTTTCGTAATGATCTCCTCAGCCACAGAACCGGGACCGTTCGTTTTCGGCGTTGTTATAAATGTCAAGGGAGCCGAGCATTTTTATCTGCTGGTGTGAAAGGAAAAGTATGATGAACTCAGAGAAAAGTTGTCGGCAGATCGGCAGAAGACCATACCGAATTCAGAAAAACTGCACCCCTATCGATGCGGGCAGCGAAAGCCTTATCCGAAGCAAGGGGATACACTGCGATTTTGATGACAGGCTTCACAGGGCATTCAGCAGTACTGTTCGTCAAAGCTCTGTCCGTTCAAGCCTCGGCAAGGGGATAATTTTGACATTCGGGGCATTTTCCATCGGTTCGGGGTTATTGGCAATGCTCATTGCGCTAATAACCGCCTTTGCTGCGGAAATTACTTCAAAAGCGGCAATTATCGTTCCCGTAATTATGGGTGTGATATTTATTGGGGCAGGAGTCGGACTTTTGATATATTCCCGAAAGGTAAAGGACTTCAGCAGCCTATGCTCCCAAGCGGAGATGCTTTGTGACAGCGCAGAATGCTTTCGGTTTAAATTCAAACTGCTCCGATACACATATTGGACCAATGAATCCGACCTTGAATCGGAGGTTACGGAAATATACGCCGATTTGGGTGAATTAGCCGTAGAGATATTCAATTTTTCGGACAAATGGGAAAGAGCGGAGTACGCCTATGCCGCATTGATAGATGTAAACGGAACGCATATGTTTTTCTTCTTCAACGATGAGGAACAATGATATAACATAAGTTAGCAGAAAATGGTACTTACGGAGAGATTGATATGCTGTTTTTTAGCAATAACATTGAAAAAACCGAAACAAAACCCGACCGTATTCAGGGTAATTTTGCGCCCGTTAATATGGAACTGGAACGCTTCATACGAGGCGGTCAGCCTTGTGTATTAAACGAAAAGCTTAACGAAGCCTTCAAACGTGCTGTAAAACGTGAGATGAATCACAGCACAAACGAAATAGGCAGGAGCTTTATTGCGGGAATTGCACTGATACCGGTCGGACTCTTTTTTTTAAAACCTGTAATGTCGTATTTACTGAAAGAAAAAACTGCGGTAATTGGTTCTCCCAATATGCTGTATGCCCTTGCTATGATCGTAATTGCAGGAATTCTTATAGCCTGCGCTTTTTCCTTGATTCGGAATGTCGGAGATCTGCGAAAAAAGACGGAAACGATCTCGGAGGTAACGGAAATTCCGAAACAGGTCGAATGTTTCCGTTACCGCTGCCGATTGCTCTGCCACAGCTACTATGATTATGATGAGTTTAAAAATGACTATTATGCCGATCTTGATGATTTCTATGTTCGGCTGAATGACCCCTCGGGAAAATGGCAGAATTCGGCTTATGCTTACGGTGTTATATTCAAGATCAATGGTGCTGAAGTTTTCTTCCTGTTTAACGAAGCGGAATAAACCAATCGATTTGGTGAAAAGCAATAAATATTATATATCAGATTTGTTGAAAAATAGCATTGTCCACCCCTTGATTTTTTACGGGAAATGTGTTATCATATAATCATAAGGTAAATGATATTTACCAAATCTTCCCGAAAGGAGTTGCGCTTATGACAGGTACAATGATTTTATGGCTGATAATTCTGGTAGCTTCCATTCTTATCGAAGCGGCAACACTTCAGCTGGTTTCCATATGGTTTGCTGTCGGTTCGGTCGTTGCTTTGATTCTGGCAAAGCTGGGAGTTCCCCTTGGAATACAAGCGTTGGTCTGCCTGCTTGTTTCGGGGATACTTATGGCATTCACCCGTCCGCTGCTTAAAAAAATCATGCCAAAGCGTGTGGCACGGACAAATGCTGACGGAAATGTCGGCAGAACAGCCGTCATCATCGAAAAAGTGGACGCTTTAGCAGCCACAGGCAGAGCAAGGCTTGACGGCGTGGACTGGCAGGCTGTTTCCGAGGACGGCTCCGTTATTGAGAAAGGCACCTCAGTTACCGTCACCGCCGTAAACAGCACAAAGCTCATCGTTGTCCCCGAAAAAATTTTAACCGAAAAGGAGTAACATTTATGGATTGGATAATTATTGCAGTAATTCTTATCGTGCTTATCATCGTTATCTCGGGAATCAAGATCGTTCCCCAGGCTCAGGTCTACGTTGTGGAGCGTCTGGGAACATATTACGCTTCTCTGGGCACGGGACCGCACTTTATTATACCCATCATCGACAAGGTAGCAAAGCGAGTTTCCATCAAGGAACAGGTGGTTGACTTCAAGCCCCAGCCCGTTATTACCAAGGATAACGTTACTATGCAGATAGATACCGTTGTTTTCTTCCAGGTGACCGACGCAAAGCAGTTCACCTACGGCGTTGAGCGTCCCATGTCCGCTATCGAAAATCTGTCTGCGACTACTCTCCGTAACATTATCGGTGAAATGGAGCTGGACTCCACCCTTACCTCCCGTGACGTTATAAACACCAAGATCACCGCTATCCTCGACCAGGCGACCGACCGCTGGGGTATCAAGGTAAACCGAGTTGAACTGAAAAATATCCTTCCTCCCCGTGAAATTCAGGACGCCATGGAGAAGCAGATGAAGGCAGAGCGTGAACGCCGTGAAAAGATCCTCCAGGCAGAGGGTGACAAGAAGTCCCAGATACTCGTTGCAGAGGGTGAAAGAGAGTCCAAGATACTTCGTGCAGAAGCCGAAAAGCAGTCGGAAATTCTCCGTGCCGAGGCTGAAAAGCAGGCACTTATCCTCCGTGCGGACGCTGTTCGTCAGCAGAAGATACTTGAAGCGCAGGGTGAAGCAGAGTCCATTCAGATGGTTCAGAACGCCCTTGCAGCCAGCCTTGAACGCCTGAACGCCGCTAACCCCAACGAAAGCGTTCTCACCCTGAAATCCCTTGAAGCCTTCGCAAAGGCAGCCGACGGCAAGGCAACAAAGATCATTATTCCCTCGGAAATACAGGGCATTGCAGGTCTTGCAGCGTCTTTAAAGGAAACCGTTACCGACGGAAAGTCAGCCGAATAATCCACATTATTCCCCAAAATACTTCAAAAATTCAGCCTTCGGGAATGTTCCCCGGGGGCTGTTTTTTTGAGTGTAATACTAATCTCTGATTAGAAAGTGGACAAAAAATCTGTGAAAAAGCTTGTGCTTATAGGTTTTG
>JAEDOB010000167.1 GCA_016302225.1 Oscillospiraceae bacterium
AGAAGCCCGCCGAGCCTAAGCCCGAGGAGAAGCCCGCCGAGCCTAAGCCCGAGGAGAAACCCGCCGAGCCCAAGCCCGAGGAGAAGCCTGCCGAGCCTAAGCCCGAACCCGCTGCTCCCAAGAAGCGTTTCTGCGAGGAGTGCGGCGCACCTATCCTTAAACCCACAGCAAAATTCTGTATGGAGTGCGGTCACAAGCTTTCGTAATCGGCTAACATTCACACAAATTTACGTCAGCTTCGCAGTTATTTGCTGCGAAGCTGATTTTATAATATATAACTAACTCAATTCCCACTCAAAGTAAATTAATTTTTGTCGTTTACTATACTTAGGAAACCAATGAAAAATGTGTCTTTCCCGCCTTCAGCGAAGAAAAACACACCTAAATAGGAGAATTTTTATGATTTGGGTAAGTCTCATAATTGCATGGCTGGTGTCCCCGCTGGTGCTTCTGCCGCTGTTTATCGGTGCCAAAAATGACCTGAAAAGCCGAGAAAATGAGCTTCGGCAGTATATGAAAATTCTCGAGGATATGAAAAATTCGGGAAGGATCACCCCGCAGGAGCACTTCAACCTAGTTTCCGCCGCAAGGTCGGGGACATATTTCAAGGACAACACCAACGGCTACAATATGCCTGCCTATACCGTACCCGTTCCGCCCGCTCAAAATGTACAGGGCAAAGCAGAAGCGGCGGAGGCTGTCACGGAAACGGCAGCCCCGCAAACCGTTCCCGAAAACAGCGGTTATGTAATGCCAAGCTATCAGCCGCAAGCCGTCCCGCAATATGCCGAGAAAAAGCAGTCAGGCGGTGTAAGCTCCATGAACATCGTGCTGCTTATCGGCGTCATAATGGTGTTCATGGCGGGAATAATTTTTGCCACATCTGCCCTGCTTTTCTTTAACGGCATCGGAAAGCTGTCGGGAACCGTCCTGATGACTGTCCTGCTTTTCCTGCTTTCGGGATTTTTCATGAAGAAGGAAATGGAAAAAACCGCCCTTGCCATGTACAGGCTTGGCTCGGTCTTTCTGCCTGTGAATGTCGTCTGTTCGGGATATTTCGCACTTTTCGGGGAACTGTTCAGCTTCGGGGACACTGTCGGCACGCTGACGGTGATCGGAACGGCGGCGGCGGTGTTTGCGATCCCCTGCATAATCGGCGCAAAGCTGTATAAGCACAAAAGCTTTGCGGTGCTGACATGGATCTCGGGACTGCTGACCTACTGCTGTCTTACGGGTGCTGCCGTTTACGACAGTGACATATTTGCTGTTCTGGCTGCGGCTGCTGCGGTGGTCATTACGGCGGTTTCCCATTTTGCCAAAAAGCTTCCCGAAAAGGAAGAAAAAAGCGTATTTACCGAGGTTTTCGGCATATGCGCCGCAAGCTCCGTGACCGTACTTTCGGCGGCGGCTATAATCGCTTCGGGAACCAACATTATCGGCGCTGTCATCTGCGGAGTGCTGGCGGCGGCAGTTCTCAGCGGCGTTCTGGACGAACAGCTGGAAGGCTCGGGAGCGGTGGCATTTGCCGTTCTGGTAACTGCCTGCGCCTTTAAAGCGGCATCTCCCGACGAAATTGGAGAGTTCATCTTCATCTGCGGCGCACTGGCTGTTTCCTGCGGTATCGTTGGATATGCCCTGCCCTCGCTGACCGAAAAAGCGGCAAAGCTTCTGCGGCATATCAGCCTGTTCGCGCTTATCCCCGCCCTTCTTATCGGCAGCGGAGAGCTGTTTTTCGAGGAAGTAACTCTCGGCACTATCATCGTGACCGCAATGCTTACCGTTCAGTGCCTGTGCTTGTCGCTTATAAATAACGACAAAGCATCTATACACATCACACCAATATCGGCACTGCTTCTGTCCGCACAGCTGTCAATATATATTGACCGAATTTCCGTTGTTTCGTATATCGGGCTAATGCTGTTTCCTGTTTTCACCGCAGCTTACGGACTTGCATTTTTGTTTATCCCGAGACTGCGCAAGATCGGCGAAACACCGCTATTTGCCGTTTCTCTGCACATTTCTATGGGAATATGCTCCATAATTGCATGCGCTGCAAATGACGATGAAGCGATAGTTCCCATCATTCTATCCTGTATCATGTCAGCAGTAATGTCCTTCTGCGGCAGCAGACGCAGCCAAAGCATCTCACGGGTTTCCATGCCCATTTTCGGGTATATAGCGTCCTATTTGGTAACGCTTTTCTGCGGGATCGACTTTGCAATTGTCACCGTTGCCTACGTCTGCGTTTATGCGGCGATAGACCTGCTTCTTTTCTTCCTGTCCGATAAATGGGACAGTTTAAAGGAGCTTGAAACAATTCTGGGACTGATGCTCATACCCTTTGCGTTTATCGCACTTTTCTGCGACGCCGAGGATTTCTGCTGCACAAATGTCCTGCTTGCCGCATCGGTCTGCCTTGTTTTAAGAAGTCTGATGATGAACAAATTCGGCAGGAAATACGCCTGTGCCGCAATGATAACGGGAAATGCGGCGTTTACGGCGTTCCTGTTTGCGCTGTTCTCATTCCGCCTTGACCTGGGCGACAAGGGGCTTATAGTCCCCGCCGCATACGCCGCCGCACTTTCGGGAATAACGGCAATATTCACGAAAATGGGCAAGCGCAGCTTCTGCCTGAACGAGCTGCTCATATTCTTCTCGGGCTGGTCGGCGGTGCTGAACCTGTTTCTGCTGTTCCAATCCGCCGCAAGCGAGGAGCTGATATGGTTTGCGGTCTGCTTCAATATCATAAATCTGGCGGTGTTCTGCACTAACAATTCCAATATGATGCTGATGGGTCTGGCGGCAGCATTTCAGTTCTATCTGACGCCTGCTTTTATCTGCAATATCGCAAATATTGACGGCTGGGGCGCAACGGGAATAGCTGTTGCCGCAGCGGCATTGGGCGTTATTTCGGGGATTATCCTGTTCGGGAAAAATATTCTCACTGCAACGGAAAAGGACGGCAAGACTATCTACCGAGCGGACATTTTCACTCTGACCGTCCCCACGGTGCTTATCTGCTTCGGCGAACCACACAGAATATTCTGCTCCCTCATATTCCTTGCCGCCTCGTCAATGCTCTATTTCCGCAGAACGAGCAAAACCTTCGGGGACAGAGCGGCGCTTACATTTGCACTTTTCTTCGGCTGGACAGCTTGGTATTTTATCCCAAATCTTGATATACCCGAAATGTTCCTGACAGAATTCAGGCTTCTCCCCGTTCCCATTGTCTGCTTCCTGCTGACGAAAATTCACAAGGGCTATGAAGTCCAAACGGCGAACATTTCCTTTGTGGCGGCAATATTTTCAATGGGTATCCTTGCTTTTGAGGCGGCTTCGGAGGCTGAGCTTTTTGCGGCACTGACGGCGGGCATCATCTCCCTGTCCATATTGATAATCTCCTTTGTTATCAAGAAAAAGCGCTGGTTCGTGCTGGCGGCGGCTGTTCTGGGATTTTTGACGGTCTATCTGTCCTTCTCTCTCCGTTCGAGCATGGGCTGGCTGGCGTTCCTGCTTATCGGCGGCGGTCTGCTTATCGTCATCGGAGCGGTCAACGAGTCCAAAAAGAAAAACGCCGCCAATAACGGCAGCGAGAATAAGACAAGGTTTATGAGCGATTGGGAATGGTGATGCGATATACAAAACTAATTAATGGGTGTTCCCCCTCCGAAGTAAGGGGAACACCCATTTAAACCAATCAGCTCCATGAAATATTAAGCTTTCTTTTATTGTTCGCACAATCTGTAAGATAAAGATTAATCAAGGTCTGGTAAGGAATACCTGTATCGGAAGAAAGATTTTTGAAAAAGTCTATTGTGTTGTTATCTACATCTATGGTGATTTGACTCTTTAATTTGTCGGAATAAGGATTTTTACGAGGATTAAGATTTTTAATATCATACTCTTCTCTCATTCTGTTCACCAACCTTCCTGATATATTTTTCTTTCGTTTTTGGTTGCTTCTCTTGCGGAAATAAGGCGAATTACATTGTCAGAGTCCCTATAACAATGACTAACAATGCAGATTTTCGATGATTTTATCATTCCAATTATAAGGAATCGTTCCTCACCGACAGAATGGTCGGGGTCATCAAATAAAACCGCTTCATCATCATAGAACACTTCCCGAGCCGTTTCAAATGATATGCCGTGTTTCTTTTTGTTTATCTCGTTTTTGTTTTCGTCCCATTCAAACTGCATTTGATTTCCTCACCCCTTACTTATAATATACCACAACCGAATAAAAAACACAATACTTTTAACAGTATTTTTTAACAAAAAAGCTTTTGCTGCATTGATATAACGAGGATTTGAAAATCCTTAGACTAACAAACGGTTTACCCGAAACCATTGGGTAAACCGTTTGCTGTTTGAATGGGCAAATTCTTGGGCATTCATATTGTTGACATATTTTACGATTTATAATATCCTTCAAATATTCAGCATTTTCCGATATTTGCCCTTTAACGGTAAACAGCCAACAAAGTTTCCCTAAGCAGCTTGCAGGCAATAGCCGTAGATGCGCCGCTTTGGTCATAGTGTGGGGACAGCTCGTTCAGGTCTGCACCGACGATGTTCAGCGAATTTCCGATTTTGATAATAGCGTCCAGCAGCTGATTGAAGGTCGCACCGCCCGCCTCGGGAGTTCCCGTGCCGCAGAAAAATGCGGGGTCGAGAACGTCAAGGTCAATGGTCAGGTAGACATTTTTGCCTTTGAGCTTTTCAATAACCTCGGGCAATGCGTCAAAGGAAACGCCGTCAATGCCCGTTTTGAACATTACCGTGTGCTTCTCGGCAAAGCGGAATTCCTCACGGTCGCCGCTTCTTATGCCAAACTGGAAAATACGTCCGTCGCCTACAATATCGTGGCAGCGTCTGAGAACGCAGGCGTGGGAAAGGTGCTGTCCCAGATATTCGTCACGGAGGTCGGCATGAGCGTCAAAGTGGAGAATGTACACATCATTGTTATACTTTTCGGCAATTGCACGGAACTGTCCCAGAGTTACCAGATGCTCGCCCCCAAGCATAAGAGGCAGCTTTCCGTCGGAAAGTATCTCCGCCGTTCTCGCCCGAATATCGTCAAGGGCATATTCGGGAGAACCGAAACGCAGCTCAAGGTCGCCGCTGTCAAATATTTTACAGTCGGTCAGATCCTTGTCCTGATAGGGGGAATAGGTTTCGATGCCGAAGCTTTCCGCCCGAATATCACGGGGACCGAAGCGTGTCCCGGGACGGTAAGAGGTGGTGCAGTCGTAGGGTGCGCCGAATATTACTATTTTGCTTTCGTCATACTCAGCTTCACAGCCGATAAATGCCGAAATGC
>JAEDOB010000168.1 GCA_016302225.1 Oscillospiraceae bacterium
GTAGAAACGGGCTTATCTGCGTAAATGCGCTGGATAGCCTGTGCAAATACGGGAGCAACGGGCAGAGTAACTATCTTGTCTATCTGCTTTTCCTTAGGCAGAACGATAGTGTCCAGCAGAACCAGCTCCTTGATGGGGCTTGCCTGAATTCTCTCGATAGCGGGACCCGACAGAACGCCGTGTGTTGCACAAGCGTAAACCTCTTCTGCGCCGCCTATCTCGATAATAGCCTTTGCAGCGTTGCAGAGAGTACCTGCGGTGTCTATCATATCGTCAACGAGAATGACCTTCTTGCCCCTTACGTCACCGATAATGTTCATGACCTCGCAGACATTTGCCTTCTGACGGCGCTTGTCAACGATAGCCAGAGGTGCATCGAAACGCTGTGCGAAGTTTCTTGCTCTTGTAACGGAGCCAAGGTCGGGAGATACTACCATAATATCGTCGTGAACGTCCTTGAACTTCTCAACAAAATAGGGAACAAGGATAGGCACGCCCAGCAGATGATCCACGGGGATATTGAAGAAGCCCTGTATCTGTGCGGCGTGAAGGTCCATAGTAAGAATTCTGTCTGCGCCTGCGGTGGTCAGCAGGTCGGCAACCAGCTTTGCGGAGATGGGATCTCTCGCCTTTGCCTTTCTGTCCTGTCTTGCATAGCCCATATAGGGGATAACTGCGGTAATTCGTCCTGCGGAAGCTCTCTTGAAAGCGTCCAGCATAATGAGCAGCTCCATCATATGGTCATTTACGGGAGTGCTTGTGGACTGTACCACGAAAACGTCGGAGCCTCTTACGCTCTCCTTGATGGAAACGGAGATCTCTCCGTCGGAAAAGGTCACAACCTCGGACATTCCCAGAGGAAGTCCCAGTGCCCTTGCAATGTCCGCAGCTACGGACGGGTTTGCATTTGCAGTGAAGATCTTGATATCCTTGCCGTGAAGATTCATTTTTATTCTCCTTTGAATTTTAAAAATATTTTACAGCCTTGAAACGGCTGAAAGTTACTTTTTAAGTTTTCTCGCTTTAAGCTTTCTTGCGGCATATCCCTCGATGAAACGAAGCTCGCCCCGCTCGATAGCAAGCGCATCATCGGGGACATTCTTTGTAACGGTAGTTCCCGCCGCCGTATATGCGCCGTTTCCGACTGTTACGGGGGCAATGAGATTTGTATTGCAGCCGATAAACGCTTCATCTCCGATAGTCGTGCGGTACTTGTTTGCGCCGTCATAGTTGGACGTTACCGTGCCGCAGCCGAAGTTTACGTGCTTGCCCACATCGCTGTCCCCAACATATGTGAGATGGGAAACCGCCGTGTTCTCGCCGATGTCGGAGTTCTTTATCTCGACGAAATCGCCTATCTTGACCCCGTCCCTGATACGGCTGCCGGGTCTTAGCTGAACGAAGGGACCTATCTTAACATTGTTGTCTATCTGCGAATCATACGCCTGAACGGTGTTCAAATGCGTACCGTTTCCGACAACAGTATTGTCAATAAGGCAATTGGGACCGATAACGCAGTTTTCGCCGATAACAGTCTTTCCCGTCAGGATAGTGCCCTGTAAAATGCAGGTGTTTGCGCCCACCTTTACGTCCCTGCCGATAGTTACGCCGTCTGTGCAGAGGAACTCAACGCCCTCGTCCATCAGCCGCTCGATAACACGCTTTCTGGCAACATCATTGAGCATCAGCATGCCCTTGCGGTCATTTGCGCCGAGGACTGCATCGGGATTTTCCGAAACGAACGCACCCGCTCTGTCCCCCGCCGAAAGCAGTATAAACACGGAATCCGTCAGATAATATTCGCCCTGAGAATTATTAGGCTTCAGCTCGCCCAGCGCATAAAGCAGACGCTCCGCATTGAACCAGTAAGCCCCCGAATTGATCTCTTTTATCTTCTTCTGCTCGAATGTAGCGTCCTTTTCCTCAACGATACCCGTAATTCCGTTTCCGTCGGGATCTCTGAGGATACGTCCGTAGCCCTTAGGCTCGTCAATTTCCGAAGTGATGACCGTAACGGCGTTTCCCTCGGAAATATGCGCTTCCAGAGATTTTTTGATAGTTTCGGCGTCAATAAAGGGCGCATCTCCGTTGAGAATGAGGACATTCCCGCCCGAATGCTCCCGAATGAACTCGGAGGCAGTCATAACGGCGTGTCCCGTACCCTTCCGTTCCTGCTGGAAAACGGTCTTGTACCGTCCGTCAGCCCATTTGTCGATAGCTTCGGCGTTATAGCCCTTGACGATGCACATATCCTCCACGCCCGAGTCCTCGCAGGCTCTGACCACCCATTGGAGCATAGGCTCGCCCAGCACCTTTAACAAGGGCTTGGGCAGCTCGGTTTTCATTCGCTTGCCCTGACCGCCCGCCAGAATTATTGCGCAGTTATTACTCATAGTATTATCCCCTTTGCGGAATACTGTTTGTATTTACTTATTTCAAATTAAATATATCCCAACGTATTGTAGGGGACGGGTCTCCCGTCCCGCATCTGCCAATAGAAAGTATGGAACCTGCGGGCGGGGAAACCCCGCCCCTACAAGCAATACATAAATATTTATCTAAGCAGGAATTTTACTCAAATCTTACACATCTAAAATCCCATACCTTATATTATGACAGAAAAGTATGAATAGTTCAATAGTATTTTGCAATCTTAGGCGTTTTGGATAAAATATAGTAAAATTGCACGAAAATGTTATGCAAAATTCTAACACCAAAGGGTATGGTAAAATTCACAATTATCTGTTATAATATAGTTATGTTCACTATGGGGTCATTCTGCCCCCAGGTGAAAGAAATCAAAATTAACGGAGGTAAAAAACCAATGGCAAAGAAATGGGTCTACACCTTTAAAGAAGGTAATATGACTATGAGAAACCTGCTCGGCGGTAAGGGTGCAAACCTCGCTGAGATGACTGAGATCGGTCTTCCCGTTCCTCAGGGCTTTACTATCACAACAGAAGCTTGTACTCAGTACTATGAGGACGGCAGAAAGATCAATGACGAGATCATGGCTCAGGCTATGGAAGGCGTTAAGTGGATGGAAGAGGTAAACGGCAAGAAGTTCGGCGACCTCAAGAACCCTCTCCTCGTTTCCGTACGTTCCGGCGCAAGAGCTTCCATGCCCGGTATGATGGATACTATCCTCAACCTCGGTCTTAACGATGACGTTGTTGCTGCAATGATCGCAGGCAACCCCGATCCCGCTTTTGAGAGATTCGTTTACGACTCTTACAGAAGATTTATCCAGATGTTCTCCGACGTTGTTATGGAAGTCGGCAAGAAGTACTTTGAGCAGCTCATCGACAAGATGAAGGAAGAAAAGGGCGTTCAGTACGACGTTGACCTGACCGCTGCAGACCTTAAGACTCTGGCTGAGCAGTTCAAGGCTGAATATAAGAAGCAGCTCGGCAAGGACTTCCCCTCCGATCCCGTTGAGCAGCTGAAGCTCGCTATCGAGGCTGTATTCCGTTCTTGGGACAATCCTCGTGCAAACGTATACCGTCGTGACAACGATATTCCTTATTCCTGGGGTACTGCTGTAAACGTAATGCCTATGGTATTCGGTAACCTCAACAACGAGTCCGGTACAGGCGTTGCATTCACACGTGATCCCGCAACAGGCGAAAAGAAGCTCATGGGTGAGTTCCTTAAGAACGCACAGGGCGAGGACGTTGTTGCAGGCGTTCGTACTCCTATGCCTATCGCTCAGATGGAGCAGGAGTTCCCCGAGGCTTATGCACAGTTCATTCAGGTTTGCGAAACACTCGAAAACCACTATCACGATATGCAGGACATGGAGTTCACCGTTGAGAACAAGAAGCTCTACATGCTCCAGTGCCGTAACGGTAAGAGAACCGCTCAGGCTGCTCTTAAGATCGCTTGCGACCTCGTAGATGAAGGTCATAAGACAGAGCAGGAAGCAGTTGCTATGATCGATCCTCGTAACCTCGACACACTGCTTCATCCCCAGTTCGATGCTAAGGCTCTCAAGGCTGCTACACCTCTCGGCAAGGGTCTGGGCGCATCTCCCGGAGCTGCTTGCGGTAAGGTTGTATTCACAGCTGATGATGCCGATGCTTGGAACAGCAGAGGTGAAAAGGTTATCCTCGTTCGTCTGGAAACATCTCCCGAGGACATCACAGGTATGAAGGCTTCTCAGGGTATCCTGACTGTTAGAGGCGGTATGACCTCTCACGCTGCCGTTGTTGCCCGTGGTATGGGTACATGCTGCGTTTCCGGCTGCGGCGACATTAAGATGGACGAAGAGAACAAGAAGTTCGAGCTTGGCGGAAAGGTATTCCACGAGGGCGACGTTATCTCCATCGACGGTTCTACCGGTAACATCTACGGCGAAGCTATCCCCACCGTTGACGCTCAGATCGCAGGCGAGTTCGGCAGAGTTATGGCTTGGGCTGACAAGTACAGAAAGCTCAAGGTTAGAACAAACGCAGATACTCCCGCTGATGCTAAGAAGGCAAGAGAGCTGGGTGCTGAGGGTATCGGTCTTTGCCGTACCGAGCACATGTTCTTTGAACCCTCCAGAATTGCTGCATTCCGTGAGATGATCTGCTCCGATACAGTTGAAGAAAGAGAAGCAGCTCTTGCTAAGATCGAACCTATGCAGCAGGCTGACTTCGAGGCTCTCTACGAAGCACTTGAGGGCTGCCCCGTAACAATCAGATTCCTGGATCCTCCTCTCCACGAATTCGTTCCTACAGAGGAAGCTGACATTGAAGCTCTTGCTAAGGCTCAGGGCAAGTCCGTTGAAGCTATCAAGAACATCATTGCAGGTCTGCACGAGTTCAACCCCATGATGGGTCACCGTGGATGCCGTCTGGCTGTAACATATCCCGAAATTGCTAAGATGCAGACAAAGGCTGTTATCAAGGCTGCTATCAACGTTAAGAAGGCTCATCCCGACTGGAACGTTAAGCCCGAGATCATGATCCCTCTCGTAGGCGAGGTCAAGGAGCTCAAGTTCGTTAAGGACGTAGTTGTTAAGACCGCTAATGACGAGATCGCTGCTGCAGGCTCCGACCTCACATACGAAGTTGGTACAATGATCGAAATTCCTCGTGCTGCTCTTACAGCTGACGAGATCGCTAAGGAAGCTGACTTCTTCTGCTTCGGTACTAACGACCTGACTCAGATGACCTTCGGCTTCTCCAGAGATGACGCAGGCAAGTTCCTGGGTGCTTACTACGATACAAAGATCTTCGAGAACGATCCCTTCGCTAAGCTGGACCAGACAGGTGTCGGCAAGCTGATGGAAATGTCCATCAAGCTCGGCAAGCCCGT
>JAEDOB010000006.1 GCA_016302225.1 Oscillospiraceae bacterium
AACAGCCACCCGAATATGTCACTCAGGCTGACGGTATCATCTCAGAATAGATCTTTGCGTTGGTATAAACAATGTGATCGCTGCAGCTTGAATTCTCAATAGGCTCGCCGTTTTCATCAAGAAGCATTGCCGTAAGCTGGACCTTGTAATTTGAGTAAAGCTTACCCGCACCTTCAAGCTCCGCTCCCGTTATTACCGAATAACTCGTTATGACCTCAAAAGAACCCGCTTCAAAATTCAGCTCGTTCTCCTTGTCAAACAGGAATTCATATGAACCGTTATTTTCGGTATAGGACTTAGCAGCACCGTTTTTGTCATAAAGCGTAATTTCCTCAAGATAATCGCCTATGTCAACGGCAGTATAGCTGCCGCCGTTTTGCTTCTGATACAGCGAAAGAGTAAATTTCACCTTGCTTGCCCTGTTATAAGCCAATTCGGGTATATTCAGAACATTGTAATATCCCACTGCCGTTATCTTATCATTGATGTCACGCCCGTTGATACCAAGCTTTGTCAATTCGTTAGGCGAATTAATCGGTATATTGTAGCTTAAAGACGCCGCTTCGATGTTTTCACGGTAATAGGACTTTCCGTTTTCATCGTTCTTTTCTTCGGACATATTGCTTTGCTCAATATTATCCTGAACATACGCAAGATTTGAGCTTGCAGACAGTGTGACGCCATAGGTTTCGTCCTGATTTTTGCGTTCGGGGAACTGCGCAATAATGCTTTCCTCGTCCGAATAGGTGATAAGCAGGTCATCGCAGGAGATCGTGACGCTGCTGCTGCTTATAAGCTGAGCCTTAATATCCGCCGTATCGCTTGTAAGGATTATTGACGAATCTGGGTTGGAGAAATTTTGGATATATTCGGCAGCACCGATCTTATACGTGCCCGTTATGCGGGGATTTCCCTTAACGCCCTTTTCGGTGCCGGACTCATCGCTTCTGGCAGCTTCAATTATAAAGCCGTGATACAGATGAATGGAATCATCGTTCAGATAAGGCTTGACCTCCGCCGCATTATCGGGCTTCAGGGAGATAACAGTTTTCAGCTGTGCATTCAGCGAACGATTGCTGTCGTTGATTATCTCGCTGCCTGTGGTCTTGAAGGTGAACGTCTGGTCATAGAGATTTCCGAGTATCATATGCACCATACTTTCCTTGGCATTCTCGTTGTCAAGGTGGGAAGGCGTCATATTAGTATCGGCAAGCCTTTTGCCGCAGGTGAGGGTGATATTTCTCATAGGCGCATCATTATCGGTCTTTGTGAAGAAGCTGATGTAATAATCCTCCTCGACCTTCAAAAAGCCTGTTGCACCGTCGGTCATACCTGATTTCGGCGTAAGGACTGCGCTGTAAAACGTTGTGGTATCCGTATCCGAATCGGTCTTTTTGCGGTAATACTCCCCGCCTATTTTAACGACTGCATTTGCAATATCGTCTGCGGCGCATTTTACCAGATTTCCGTCTGCGTCCTCACCTGCGGTAATATCTGCCGATTTATTAAGCAGGTCGCAGAAGCTAACGGGGACAAACAATGTTCCGTCTGCCGCCGCAAAGCTGCCGAAATCAAGCTTTTCGTCGGAGGAAGTAAATGCCTCCCCCATAGTTGAATAGTACGGTCTGCAGTAATTATTTCTGTCAACCAGAACAAGCCTTGTATCGGCAGGCAGGTCGTTCTTGCTTTTCAGAAGTACGGATTTTCCGTAGCTTGAAAGCAGGTTTTCACCGCTGTTTATGACATTCTGCCATTCCTCGGCAGTGCGCTTGTATGAATAGGTTATATGCACGGTAACGGGATTGCCGTAGTTCTCCAGAACAGGGTGCCCGTCCGTGTAAAAGCTTACGTTGTAGGTCGTACCCGAAAGTGCCGCCGCTCTGAAATCAAAGTCCAGCATTTTTTCAACGTAAACGGGGATATACAGATGATACGCTATCTTTCCCGCAGTATACGGGTCATAATACTGAATGTCTATCAAAGTAAACTGATCGTAATTACTGTCATAATCCAGATTTGTCATTCTGAAATAACCGTTTCTGTATTCCAGTGTCTTTGCATAATCATCGCTTGTTTCAAAAACTCCGCTTGTTTCATTCACCCTTAACGGAATAATATCCACATTGCAGATACTGCTGTCAGCCTGTGCGTAATTTGTCACACTCACATCATTGGTGAGGATATGGATATAGCTGTTGAGCATTTCCGTCACATTTCGGTAATTGGAGTCGTTTATCACAAGAATGGGAATATCATTTGGTATGGACGCACCTGTCCTTTCATTGAAGGCAGACCGTTTGCTCTCATACTGCGAGAATTTGTTGTTGTATTCATCGACAACATTATTATAGCCTGTCACATTTCCAATGTCGGACAGTATAGCATCCACCGCCGCTTTGTCTGCACCGTCCCCCGTAAGGAACTGCGTGCTGTCAATGACGGTTTTCGGGTTCACAGTAGCATAGGGATAGGAGCCTATATCATCGACAACGGTTTTTCTGTTGACCGTTGAAGCCTCCTTGTTTGCAGCGGTATCAATAAGGCAGCTGCCCGTGAAATCGGCATAAATAACGTAACCCGTACCGTCGTTCTTTCCAACATTTTTGCCAATATATGTTCCGCTCGGGTCCTTCTGCATAGATACGCCCACCAGCTTTAGTTCACTGCCTGATTTCAGATAGCCTGCAATATCTCCCGATATATCGGAGGTCAATGTCCCTCCGTTCGGATCGGTCAGACGGACATCATCAATGACAATGTTATAGCCATGCAGCTTGGCATTATCCACAACAGAGCCTGCCACCGAGCCTACCTGCATTTTAGTGCTGCACTGCAATACACAATTTTTCAGACTGCTGTTTTTCAGATAAACAGTCGTATAATTCTCAGCCTTTGCCAGAAAACCGCCGACGCCCTCAATTTTAATATCTGTTTCAGTCGACCTGACCGTGTAATTTTCAAGCGAACAGTTATCCATAGCAAGATTATTTATGGTAAGTCCCACAATTCCGCCTGCCTGAGATCTGCCTTCTACATAGCTTCCGCTGCCTGTGCCTGTCATATGAACATTATAAAGCTTGGTATCGGCAACGCTCCTTTTAATTGTACCGATGACACCGCCGCAGTATATTTTGCTTGTACTGCCCTTGTTCACGTCAACTCCCATAAGCGAAACATCGGAAATATTGACAGATGTCATCTTATTGCCCTTATTACCGCAGCAGCCTATAACGCCTCCGACAAATGTAGAATCGCCTCCGCCGAGCACAAGTCCTCCCTCAAGATCAACATTACTGATCGAAACCGAATAAGCGGCATTATTATTCTGACTGTGAACAGTACCTATCAGACCTCCTACTCCGTTGTCATAGTCAAAGCCGCCGAAATTGTATTGTGAAGAGATAGTCCCTATGCGGAAGGTACAGTTGTCCTCTCCGTTTGTATTTCCGTCAGCCTCCAATATAACGTCCCTTGCATATGCAATAAGTCCGCCCGCAAATGCACCGCCGCCCACATTCAGACCGTCTGCACCGAAATTATTGACCCTGACCGGATAATTGCCGCCCGAACCTGTTGCTGAACCTATAAGTCCGCCCGAAACAAATCGCGCATTTACCGTAAGGTCAGACATGGTAACATTATCCGTCATAAGATTGCTTGTAATGCTTGCTCCCGCCAGACCGCCTGCAACGCTGAAATAGCTGTTTTTGTTATATCCCGGGGACTTGCTCTCGCTTTCATACACCTCATGATTTACATTTCCGCTTATTACAATATCCGAGATGGTATATTTACCGCTCGTATCGCTTGCAAAGTCTGCGGGGGTAACGTCGCTCTTGTTCTGAACCAGTGTATTGAAAAGCCCCAAACCGACCTTATAGTTTTTAAAAGTGTTCAGATTATTGTTGTTATTTATATAGTACTTGTCATAATCAAATTTGTACATATAGAAATTCATATTCAGCTCAATGGTGGAATTATTGCCGTTTATGCCGTTTATGAACATTACCAAATCGGTAGCGGAACTGTTCATGGAACCAATTCCTCTGAACCCGTCGGGCATATCATATGTACCCTGTGTCATCTCAATATTGAAAACAAATTTGTTGTTTGTAATGCTCTTTGCGGGATATGCCATGCTGCCGCCGTATTCGGCAGTATAGCGGTAGATTATGTAAGGCACATCATTATTTGCAAAGCTGTCTGTTGATGCAATACCGAAATCGGCTGTGCTGTCTGTGCCTATCTCGCTGTAATCGGCATGGCGCATCATCTGACCGTTTCCGTAGCTGTAAGCAGCGGAATAAGTCCCCGCAGATGAAGCACTTCCCGACCCGCTCATGGAAATACAGCCGAGAAGGAAAAGCTGCTGTGCATCTTCCACATAGACCGTACCAGAATTTATGTTATTCTTTCCCGTGGGGTGTTCAAATGCGCTGAAGGTCATTCTGCCCGCATTTTTGTCAATGTCGGCGATGGAATAATTTTTGGTGCCGTTGTGCATGGTAACGTTAGCTTCGTCCCCATTGTAGGAATTTGCTTCGGTCACGGCATAACCGTCAATAACACGCCCGATTATGGGATTGCAGTAAAGCAGTACCTTGCTGCTGCTGTCCTTGAAATTGCCCGTGCTGTTGAACATTGAGTTTTCGCTGCTCGTTATGCCCGCACGCAGCGCTGGGGCAACGCTGTCCATATTGCGGAAGATAACTCCGCCATATCTGACAACGCCAATATAACCGCCCACAGCCTTATTTCCGTAACAGTTGCCGTTCTTGATGTTGATAGAAGCTGCATTTGCAAATGAAATACCTACATTATCGATTATATTGTCGCCGCCGTTTACAATGCCAATGAGTCCGCCGTAAAATACAGTGGTTCCGTTACTGTCCGTTTCATATTTATCCGCCGCAGCGGTGTCGAATTGTCCGCTGAAATCGGTGGTGATATTAAGGGTAAGGTCCTTTACCACCGCACCCGTGCTTTGATAAATAAGGGGCTTTGTGCTGCTGCTTTCGATGGTTTTTCCATTGCCGAAAATTACTCCCTTAAAGGGTACGCTTTTGCCTATGCCGACGAAATCCCCGGATGTTATGGCAATATCCTCACTTAGCTTGAAGTATGCGGTGGCAAGCTCCTTCTGCATATCGCTGAGGCTTACGGAAACTGTGCTGTCCTCGGATACAAAAAGGCTGCTGCCGGCGTTCCAAATAAGTGCCTTGTGACTGACCTTATCCGTACACCAAACCTTATAGTTATCCTTTTGGTAATTGATAACGGTGCCGTCCTCACTTACGCCCAGATTTCCGCTGAGGACCTTGTCAAGAAGCTCCAGCTGCCTGCCGTAGCTGATGATATAGGGGTCGTTATATGTACCGCAGCCCGTGTCAAGGTCTGCCTGAACGGATTGATTTACCTTTATCTCATGGAAATCGCCGCCAACGGTATATGCAGCCGCAACATAGGGCAGAAAGCTGTTTATAAAGGTGTATTCGCCGTCGGGGGAAGGGTTTGTGGGGTCGGTATAGGTATCACTTTTGATATACTTTTCCTGCAAGCCGTTATACTCGGCGGAATCGGAGATCTCACTTCCGTATGCGACATTATGCTTTGCGGTCAGGTCATCATTCCAGTCCTCGTCAAACTTAAAATTATACGAACCCGAACAGTTGCTGCCCGTTTTGAACTTAAAGCTGTTGAGAAGCACTGCCTTGCTGAAGATCGACCTGTCGGTATTATATGCCGAATTGAGAGAATTGTTTGCATCACTGTCGGAAATAGCCGAGCTTCTGCCGTCCAGCGTAAGTGCGCTGAAGGTAAGCTTTATATCCGAAGAGTTTCCGCCGCTGTTTCCCACATCTCCTATCAGACTTGTAGCCGCCACAGCCGTGCCGCTTGTCCCGTAACCGTCGGAGGTGGTGACATTTTTCAGCGAAAATTCCGTAAAGCTGTCTATCCTGTTCACAAGAAGCGGCGCATATCCCGACTGCGACGTATCTCCGTTTACCCTAATACCGTCCAGAAGAATACCGTCCGACTGAAATTTTATGGGTTCGGCAGAGCTGCCCATAAGAGTGCCGCAGAGGAAAGCACCGCTGTGTTCCGAATTTCCGCCGACACTGCCTTTAAAGGTAAGCCCTCCCGAAGCGTTTATATTTGTATTGACATTGCAGAAAAGTCCAAAGTGCATAAGATAATGCTGCGAGTCTGCATTAAGCGTAGTTCTTGCCATATTATCGGAATTTCCTGTGCCGTTTTCCCCCGCTTCTATCAGTTCATTGCAGAAGGCGAATGTGCCGCCCGCAAATGTTACAGCGGAGGGCGCATCTATGGGATAAAAGGAATACCCCGTCATATCGTAATCGCCTGCGGGAACGGTATTGCCGAATTCATTTGCAAAATACTTCTTTATGTTTTCATAGGCATAGCTGTTTAAGCTCCACAGCATAAGCTTTTCCGAAGAATTAAGCTCCGAGGAGTTCTTTGCCCTGATAACATCAAGGTTGTAATAGTATCTTGTGTTGGGATTTGTTTTCGTGACGGAGGTCTGATTTTGGTAGGTATTGCAGCCTGTTCCGTCCATTATGACAGTCCCGCCGCTTGTGTGAACGGATATTACCGCAGATGTTCCGTTTTGAAGCAGCAAATCGCCGCCATATTCACCTGTACAGGTCGCCGCAATGTCATCATATACAGCATTTGCATTAAGCCCCGACAGATCCGCAGATGTTATCCTGTACGCATTTTCCTTTGCAAGCTCAAGATAAAGTGCATATGTTCTCGAATTGTCCGAACATATCCCCTTATTTATGAGCATACCGAAGGAGGTCGCCGAGCTGCCGTCAACGTCTATGGATCCTATTTCTATATCGTAAACCTTCCAATAGCCCGAAGCAGCCGTCATCAAGCCCGCAAAACCGCCGTTCCTGCTGTTGATAACGGAAGAATTTTTCACGGTAATGCCCTTTTCGGTTTCCGAGCCGACAGTTACCTCCGTATCATTCCATGCTTCACCAAGCAAAGCTCCGCCCCAGGCTGTTTCTACCGAAGCGCCGTCAAAGGTCATATTCTTAACAGAAAGCGTCCTGATGCCTGCTGTTCCGTTATAGTTGCTTATGTTTCCGAGAAATCCGCCTGTCCTGTGAAAATCCGCCGTGCTGTTATTGGTAATCGAACCGCCCACGGTAACATTATCCGCAGTTACCGTAAGCGAAGCCGTTGCGCCTATCTCGCCAAAAGCACCGCCGCATATTGATTTTACGTTATTATTGTATATAATTTCGGGAGAAAAAACACAGCCCTTCAGCGAAACAACAGGGTCAGAATTCTCACCGCATTTTCCCATAAAGCCGCCGATAAAATAGTAATTTCCGCTTGTTCCACCTATTTTGATGCTCTCTTTTACAGTTACATTTTCCGCAGTCAATTCTCCGCTGACATGAGAACCTGCAACGCCGCCGAAGAAATAGTTCGAATTGTCCTTACAGACAACATTTATAATTCCGTCTATGGTCAGGTCAAAGAATTTTGCGCCGTTTCCCGTCTGTGCAAACATGGTATTGTAATAATGACGATGAATGCAGCCGTTTCCGTCGGAAGTATCATCGGCGGTTATGGGAGATGAAATGCTGCCCCGATAACCGTAGGGTTCGCCGTCGGCAAGGGTGATAGTATGTCCGTTTCCGTTAAATGTTCCCGTGTACGGAATACAGTTTCCGCCTCCCGCAGCTTTTCCGTCATCACGGGTAAGACCTGTAAGCCCCGTGCCTGTCAGGTCAATGTTACAATTTATGGAAATATCCGAGCCTAAAAGCACGCTGCAGGTATTTGCCGTATTTTCAAAAGAAAGCCTGCCCTCCGAAGCAGTTCCGTTGTTCATCTGAATATTCAGAGCAAGCTTAACAAAATCGGCAAGACTGTTTACCCATGTGTCCGCCCCCTTAACAGCAACGGTATGTGCCGTTTCGTCAACGGTGAACAGATCGCTTTCACTGAGAGAAGGCAGAAGCCTGAGCACGGAACCCCAGCTGCCTATATCGTCAAATGCGGCAGCCTCGGAGCTTCTTATGAGCTGCCAGCCGTCCTTTGCATAAATTAGCGCACGGCTGCCCCTTGTCCCGACGACCTGACCGCCCTTTGCAGCCTTTGTGCCGCTAAGATCGGTCATTCCGCCAAGGCGCAGAACGCCGCTGTTCATATTGCCGATAACGCCGCCGCCCCAATACTCGCCGCTCATGCCGACAGTAATATTTTCTGCGTCAATAAAGGCTTTTTCGGAATATCCCAAAAGTCCGCCGAAATTGTCAAGATTTGTGCTGCAGCCGCTTGCCGAAACAGTTACATTTTCAAATTTGATATAAGCATCCGCCTTTACCCAGCTGATAAAACCGCCGAAGCTTTTTGCGCTGCCCGACGCATTATTGACAGTGACGGAAATATTGCTCACCGTAAGCGAATTGCCCGCAGCATCGGAAATATATGTACCTAAAATGCCGCCGATGTCATACTTCTCCGAAGTAGTTTTCTTAACAGCTACGGTATTTCCCGAAGAACCGTCAATGACCATATTTCCGCTGTTTTCCAGCCTGCCTATAAGTCCTCCCGCAATATCGCCGTTCAGGGTGCAGTTCACACCGTAAGAAGAAGCATCGAAGCTGTAATTCTCGTTGGTATTTTTGTAATATCCGAATATTCCGCCTGTGCCCGAAACACCGCATACAGTACCCGATACCTTTGAATTTCCGCCAAATTTAACGGCGGCATTTTCCGCATAGCCCACCAGACCTCCCGCATAACTGCCGGAAGTCACATTTCCCGTGTAATCAAATCCGCTGCCCAGAGTAAATTCCGAACCGCTTTTCATGGTTCCTACCAGACCGCCTGCATTGCCTGCCGAAGAAGTAACGCTGTATGCGGCATTTGTGCCCGCCAGGACTGCTTCAAGTGAGGAATTTTCCGCCATATAACGGCAGGCAAGTCCCACATCGCCGCTGCCTGCAACGGAAGAAGCCGAGGACAGACCGCTGTTTACGGTAAGCTTAACAGCGGCACTCTCGCCAAGCGTTCCCAGTACACCCGCAAAGGAATTTTCATCGAGATTTGCCCCGACAGTTATCCTCCAGTCGGCAGGGCTGACAGCCGCATTGTCGTGAATGACATTTTCCGCAAACAAAGCCGAATCACCCGTACCCGACCTTGTTATGGTAACTCCCGCCGAATTTCCCGACGAATCGATTATCTTTGCGGAATCCGTAATATACGCAAAAAGAGGCTTGTCAAGGGTTAAGCTGAGATCGGTACTGCTTGCAACTATAAGATCGGCTGCAAACGGATAAGCATATGTACCGATACTTACAAACCCGCTCAGATCGCTGAGATCTCCCGATGTCAAAGCAAAGATCACGTCCATATTCTGAAATGCCGCAGGGTCATTGCTGTAATTTACGGAATAGTTTATAAGGTCCTCGGAGGAATTTATGGTAATAGTGTTGACAGCCGCAGCGACAGGTTCATCTGCCTCCAACAGCTCAGTTTCCAACGGTAATTCTTCGTCGGGCGTCGTATCATCTATTTTGGAAACGGTTGCCGAAAACTCATTGTCCGTTTCGGGCGGTTCGGTCACACTTTCAGCTTCGGTGACAACATTTCCGCCCTCTTCGTCAACGGCACCCGCATATATTTCATTTATCAAAAGGCTTGCATTTGAAAAGCTCACTGCAAAAATACTTGCCAAAGTCAAAACCGCTGCAATGAACGCTGCCCTTTTTCCCTTCATTTTATTTTTCATACAAAAGCTCCAATCAGATCCTGCACCGAAAACACTTATTATGTGGGAGATTCGGTGAAATCCACAGTAACATATCCGTTAATTGTTCCCATGTCGGTATAGACACCGTTTTCCGTCTTATAAAACTGTATATCGTAACGATTTTGTCCCGCAGAGGAGTCTACGTCAATTGTCAGGCTCTTTTTGCTGCCGACAGACGTTATCTTATCCGTCAAGCTGTAATTTTCGAGGAATATCCTGCTTATTTCCAGCTGAGATGAATCCCAGCTAAGTGTAACCGTACCCTTTCCCTGTCCTCTGATAACATAATTGAAGGCATCATAGTTTTCGGAGGTCGTTTCAAGAAAGCTGCCCGTCCAGGTGGTCGACGACGCATTATATTCGGAAAAAACAAAGCACCTTCCAAGCTTGTTTCCGTTTACTGCGCTGTACGAATTGCTGTCGGCGGGTTCTGCCACAGCACGCAGCTCGGCATTACCCACCATCTGCTTTGGAACGACGATGTAATAGGTGTTTACGCTTTTTGCGCCGCCTGTCAGAAGCTGATCGGGGATACTGCATACGCCGTTTGTAAAGCTGTAAACAGTACCGTTTTTATCCGTGACCTTCAAGCCCGCAAAGCTTTCGGTGTTAGCAGTGCCGTCATTATTGAGCTGCGTAAAGGTCATGGTGTATTTTATGTCCTTTTCGCTTATCCTTGATGGGTCATTCTGAACATAATTGCACACGTTTATCTCAAACTCGGCAGTGCTTGCCCCCTCGGGACAGTTAATAGTCTTGACCGCATACGCAGCTGTTTCCCTCGGCACCAAAAGCAGATAGTTTGATGAAAACGGGGTTCCGCCCGCACCCTGAGTGGAAACCACACGCTTGACCATGTTCAGGTGGATATAAGCGGCACTTACAGCAACGCCGCAGATCACCGACAGCAGGACAAAGATCGTCACAACTGTGAAGAAACGTATTCTTTTGCGGTCAGCCTGTTTTTTCACCTTGCGATCCTTCCCTTCCTGCTTTTTTATGCAATGCCCGCTGTCAGATAGACCATATCCGTTTCCTTGTTGTTTACTGCATCTTCGTTCCAGCTTATTTCAAGGATATAATAATCGAGAAACCCCGACAGATTGTTGTTGGCAGGCTGTATGACATCGGCTGTCTGCCAGTAAAGCGGTTCCGCATTTTCCTGCACCCTGTTATATCCGCCGTAGGACTTATCATGCAGACTGTTGTCCGCAATTTTACCGTTTTGATTAAGATAGCTGCCGGGTATTGCACCGCCGCTTTTTGTGTAATAGTAAACATTTCCGTTCTCGGCGGTATATTCGACCCTGTCATTCCCGGGGTCGGAGGTATGTTCAACCGCCTTGTAGACGGTGTAAACAAAATCTATATTGGTAGTGTGTGCTATCTGCAGCTTATATTTTTCAACGGACTCATCTGAGTAAACGCTGAAAACAAAATCCTTTTTCCCCGACTCGTCCTCAACATCAATTCCGCCCATATCTATGTTCAGGGAGCTTTCCTTTGCGCCCGCACCGATAGCAAGCACCGTGGGAGAGTTTACCTTAGTTATTGTGGCAAGCTTGCGCTTATTTGTGAACCAGGCATATGCCGTTGCCGAACCCGCTATCATAACGACCGCAGCCGTCACCGCAATGACCGCCCGCCTTATATTTGACCTCAGAACCTTGCTTTTCATTTGAACATCTCCGCAAATTTATGGTAGAACATTGCTTATCTGCAATTCAATAAAGCCGACGCTTTTTCCTATGAGCTGGTCTGCTTCATTCCATCTTGCATTAAGCTTATTGTAATATTCCATATTAAAATCGGGTGAAGCCGTACCCTTTGACACATTCCCGACTGCCGCAGCAATATCAAAAGAAGTGTCCGCAAAAAACCTTTCGGGCGAATTAACAAGCTCTGTCTTGAAAGCCTCCGAATCGGCGTCGGAAATTAACTTTCCGTATTCCTTAGCCGAAAAGCTGCTGTCATTTTCAGGCAGAATAAGCTGGTCAGCCACATAGGGCCACACCCAGTAAATGTCAGCCTTGTACGCCGTCCCCGCCTTTGCATCGGGCTGCGAGAAAACAAAGCTGCCATCGGTTATCCTGTTGGAATAGAGCATACTGTTTTCATCATAATTCAGAAAGAAAAGGATATGCCCGCCCACAAGCCCCGCTTCGGGACTGTCCGACGCAATTACACAGTCGGAATTATCCGCATTGGTTTCGGAAATGGGCTTCGCATCGGAGGTATACAAAACAGTGTCAAGGGAAAAAGTGATGTTAAGCGCCATATCCCGCTTTGCAATGACGTAAAACGACAGCTTTCCCGAGCTGCCCGGCTGAATTCCAAGCTCTGCGTTTTCACCCGAATAATTGTTAAAATTGCTTTTGTCGTTTATGAGCCACTTAATTTCATTTTTTCCGCCGCCCGTAACAGTCGGTGATATTTTGCTGAAAAGCTGCTCAGTCTTGACATTGGTCAGCAGGGTGCCGTTTTCTGCGGTGAGATATTCGTCAAATGCACCGCTGCTGTCAAATGCTCCCAGTTCAAAATCGGAATCGGTGGCTTTGAGTGCCGTATCATCTCCCGTGGTCGATTTATTGTTGATAAACCAACCGAACGAAAAGAAGCCGACTGTCAGCAAAAGTATGACAACAGCCGAACAAAGCATAAAAATCAGCGGCTTTACCTTTCCCACAGCACTCAACTCCTTTCAGCCAAATTAAGCCGATCATTTTTTCTTCTTTTTCTTATTCTGCTTTTCTGCCATATAAGCGTCCAGCTTTTTTTGTATTTCTGCCATATGATTACGACAGGCAGTGATCTCCCCCGTGTACTTGTTGAACCACTCAACATCGGCTTCATTAGGCTCCTCCTGCAAAAGAATAGCCTGTACAAGAGCCGACTGCGAACGTGAACGCTTTCTTTCTATCTCCTCAATAGTTGCTCTGCACCTTTTAATTTCGTCCTTGTACTTTTTTTCTTCAAACATAGCACTGCACTCCTATATTTAATACTAAGGAAATACCTATCAATTCGTTATTCTGATTTGTTCTGTTTCTTGAATGACGTATTTATGTGTGTCTTTCCCCGCCTTCGGCGGGGAAAGACACATTGATCGGCTATTTCCTAATTCCCCAGCTTATCCACCGACTCAGTTATAAGCTGCACTTCCTCATAGCCCTTGTCCAGATGATCGGCAATATCATGAAACGCCTGTGAAACCTCGGGCAGCCTGTCCTTCATCTGTTGGGGATATTTTATAAAGCAAAAGTGTATCTCGTTTATAAGCTTCTGTTTTTCCGTGTAATCATCGACCATAAATATCATAGCCCTTGCCGCTCCCAGATCTGATATTGCCATATCATAATGAAGGTCATAATCGACGTTATCCTCCAGATATTTATCTATCTCCTCGGCGGCGGCGGAAATACTTTCCTCAAACTGTCCGATATATTCAAGACGGTTTTTCTCACGCTGATCGAAATAAAGTCCCGCAAAGACAAATATGGCAATGACCGAAAGGGCAGCAATAATAATTGCCGTTATCATTTTTGCTTTCATTATCTGTTCCTGATTCAATTGTCCTCACGCTCCTTCTGTTCATACAGCTTCTGCTTTTCCCTGTCAATAGCCTGCCGTATAGCTTCTTCACTGCTATTTTTCTTTGCACGGCATTGGGCGGACACCTTGGCAATAGTTATCACTTCAAAAACAGCCGTTGCGGACATTATGACGACCACCGCTGCCAATATCAGCTTTTTGGCGGAGGCAAAGGAATTCAGCCATCGCAAGAAGCGAACCTTGCCCTCATATTTCCCTACGATCTTATCCCCAGTGACCGCATTGCCGTCCTCGGTAAAGCTGGTATCTCCCTTTGTAACAAAGCTGCCGTCGGCAAGTCTGCGGACTATTCTGTGGGTATTCATTTTGCCGTATATCTCATTATCGGTGGAATAGAAGCAGATAATGTCCCCTTCTTTAAGCTCGGAGCTGTCCGTCTTTTTTATGATGATATAGTCACCGTCATGTATGGACGGCTCCATACTTCCGCTTACGACCTTGACGATGCTTCTGCCGAAAACCACCGCCGCCTTGCCCTGCATATTGCATATCATTATATATGCCGACAGACCGACCATTAAGATCAGTATCACCCATACAGCACATTGCCCGATACGCTTTAATACTTTCACTGCCATAGGACTTAATACTCTTTCTTTATCCTTCTGATGATCTTTGTTATAAAGCTTACACGATATTTTCTGAAAAGCTCATTCATCTGCTTGTCATAGGCTCTCTGTTCCGCAGGCGAACGCTTAACAGGCATTTCCTTGGGCATAACATAGACCTTTTTGCGCTTCTTTCCGAATATCCTTTTGAACTGCTTTCTTGTCCTCTGCATGAAATTCGGCGAATACTTTTCGTAGAGCACCTGCATTTCGGCAGCTGCCTTTTTGTCACGCTCCGCCTGTACCTTTGCGGCAGCCTCGGCAGCGACCCGCTCAATAAGCATAGGATCATCGGAATCGCCCTCTCTGATAACAGCACCGTCCTGCCTTATAAGGGAAATAAGCCTTAGCAGACCTCGTCTGACAACATGGAACGGCTCTCTCGAATACTCTGCATAGATCTCCTCAAAGCTCTTTTTCTCCAGATAAGCACGCATCTGCTTGAGCTTTTCCGCACGGATCCTTTCTCTTTCCTCACGTTCACGCTTTTGCTGTTCTTCCTCTTCCTTGTGAACGTGCTTTTCGGTATCGATGTTATCCATCTCATCGCCGATTATCCTGCTTATCTCCTCACGCTCTGCTTCAATGCGTTCTTTTCTTTCCCGTTCTTCCCGTTCAAGGCGTTCACGCTCTAAACGCTCCTGCTCTTCACGCTCTATGCGCTCACGTTCAAGACGTTCCTGCTCTTCACGTTCAAGGCGTTCCTGTTCAAGACGTTCCCGTTCAAGGCGTTCTCTTTCAAGCCGCTCCTGTTCCTCACGTTCAGCCTGCTCTCTGGCAAGCCTGCGTTCTTCTTCAAGCCGCCTTTCTTCCTCCAGCCTGCGCTGTTCCTCCTCCTGACGGCGTCTTTCCGCCTCCTGCCGTCTGCGCTCCTTTTCCTCGGCTTCCAGACGCCTTTGCTCTTCTCTTTCGAAATACCGTATCTCAATGCTTATTACCTTGTCTATCTCCTCAAGTATCCTGTCATGCTCGGAGATAAGCTCCGCCTGCATATCCCTTTGTGCAAGCTCGGCTTCATCGATAACAAGCTCATGCTCATCATAATCTATTTTGTCAAGCTTTTTAAGGACTCTCGGTGCGGCAGCCTTGCTTTTTTTGGTTTTCAGCACCTCTGCCTCTTTGTCGCTGTACTGTGTAAACGACCTAAAAAGCAGGAGATTCATTGCCGTTAGGTCATAGAGATTTTCTATGTAATCCTGTTCGGGCTTCTCTGCCGAATCGGAAACGCTTATCTCATATCCGACCTTGTCATACCCTTCGATAAACTGCCATAGAACAAGACAAGCCTTCAGGTCGACGTTTTTCATAATGGCGTTCGTTCTCATAACAGGCGGACGGATATAATTGTTTCCCATCTGCTGACAGAAGGGCGACGCCTTGTAGCTGTCGATTATCCGACGAATCTTTTCCACCCTGTCCCAAAGCGTCGAGCCGTTTTCATCGACAGCTTCAAGAGAATCGGAGCTTTCAATGGTAAGGCTCATTTTCATTCTGTTTCCGCCGCCCGTTTCAAAAGCGGTGTTGTACTCCATAGCGAAAACCTCTTCGCCCGAAGCGGCGGCTTTCAGCTTTTCATATCTTTTTGTAACGAAAATAAAAAGCCTGTCTATGAGCGTGTGGACAAATTTGTTTTCGTAGGTCAGAAGGCTTTCTTCCTTGTGGACATTCAGCACCTTTGAGGGCGTTATCTTTCCCGTTGCGGGGTCAACGCTCTGAATAAGGTCGGTATGCTGAGCCAGATGCTTTACGGAATCCACCGTTATCTTTTTCGATAATGCGATAGGAACGACTTCTTCCACGTTTACAATGGTCTTTCGGGGATTTCTCAGAACATTGTCGATATGGGGAAGACCCTCTTCTATCGCCTTGACCCAGCCTTCGTCAATATCCTTCTCCATTATCCTGCGGTTAAGGGCGATCGTACTTCGGCTGTGAGAAAGAATTGAACGGAAGTCGCCGTAAAGCCCGTCGCTGCCGAACTGTCCCGTAAGCTCCTTGAATTTGCCGAACCATTCGCCGTAAGATCCGTTCACCTTCTACCCACCCTTCACCGAGAATAACCGACCGTCAGAACAGCTTCTGCAGTCTTTCGAGATACGCTATGGACTCCTTCATGGAATTCCTTCCGAAAAGCTTCTGCAGATATGTACAAAGGTCACGAAGCTCATCACGGAGCATTGCCAGATTAAGTGCTTCAAATTTTCTGAAAATCTTAGTCGCAAGAACGTAATCCACGCCGTCCAGCTCGTCGCCGCCGCAGGCAACATATACGGGAACAAACAGGTTCATCTGCTTTAAAATACGGTTACCGAACGCCACTCTCAGCCGCTCAATTACCCAAAGGTCAAGCTGCTGTATCTTTTTCAGAATATCCTGACTTATGGGGTACATCTGAAAGGCTTCGTCAAACAGTGCGTCCAGATGCTTAAAGCTAAGGTTCATGGGAGGCGTGTCGGGTGCTTCAAAGGCAATACCCTTTGCGTCCAGATTAATGGGCTGAGCACGGTCGTAAACCTTATCGGAGATGGCAAATGTGGAGTCGTCGTTGTTCGCCGTGCCGATATACCAGATGTTCTGCGGAATTTTCAGCATACCGTGGTCAAGATTTACGGGGTCGGTGCTCCAGACATTGGGAACAAGGTCCAGCTTCCATTCGTCGGAATTGGGCATTTCCAGAATTGAAAGCATTTCCGCAAAATAATACTCAACTCGGGCAATGTTCATTTCGTCCAGCAGAATGAAGTTTACATCATCATTGTAAGAGGAAGAATATATCCTTTTGAGGACTTCCGTTTCGTTGAAGTTTTTCGTAAATTCATTGAAATATCCGAAAAGCTCCGTCCTATCTCTCCATGACGGCTGAACGGACGCTATGGTAGTATCCTTCTGCAAAAATTTACCGAAGGAATAAGGCAGTGAAGTCTTACCTGTACCGGAAATACCCTGGAGAATGATAAGCTTTGTGGACGCCATACCCGCAATAAACAGACGTATTGTCCTGATATCATAGTAAAGGTGCATTCGTGAGCAGGCAAAATTTCGGTAATTCTCGCAAAGCCCCGAAAGAGTTATGCTGTTGTCATAATCGGGAGCGGTGTAGCTTTTATAGAAATTGTCAACCTCAATAAGCTTTGAAAATCTGACGTCATTGGTGATAATAACACCGTCAGCCGCAGCAGGCTGTTCTCCGCCCTCGGCACCCTCCGCAGCCTGAGCGGGCAAACCCGTCTGAGAAAGGCTCATTCCGTTTGAATAGGCGGCAGCGGCTGCTTCGCTCTGAGAAATGCCTATCTGAGCGACCTTCATTGCCATTATCTCGTCCTTTTCCTTTGTCAGCTTAATGACCTGCCTTTGCAGCACGCCCAGCTCCTCGATAATATCCTCAACGCCCACAATGGAGTGCCTGAAACGGATATATTTTCTTATGAGCATAACGATCAGCAGAAAAATAAGCACAAAAATACCCACAACTATGACCAGCGCAAGAATGGAAAATATCCAGTCCACCGTGCTGAAATCCACAGAGTAAGCCTTGAATATCTCCACATATTCGGTTATGTTAAAAATATGCTTTATTCCTTCCCAAAGCCCCTTGAATATCATAGCAAAGCCTTTGAGCATCTCGGATATGAAAGCAAAGAACCATTTCAAAAATCCATTCATATTCTTACTCCAAATCTATAAAAACGAATCAATTATCCGCACCGTTTTCATCTGACTGCTGCTTTTTCTGCTGCTCGGCAATGTATTCCTCCACAGCCCGTCTTTTTATCTCCTCTTCGTCAAGCTTCACAGCTGCCGAACCCTTTACCTCAACAATGACAACTATCAGCTTGTAAAGCTCAAAAAGGAAAAATGCTATCATAGGTATCATTATGCAGATAAAAAAGCCCGTCTTTGTCCTGAGAAAATCCACCGCTTTTCCAAAACCGCTAAGCCTTATGCCTGTCCATTTGCCGATAATATCGGAGGGATAAACGTTAAGGCTGTCCCTGTAACCGTTGTTATCGCCCTGTGTGGTGAAGTTGATGTTCCCGTCTGCGCTGTTTACGGAAATTATCCTATGGGTGTTTTTCACGCGCTGACCGTTGATGACCGTCCAGAATGTGATAACATCGCCGCTTTCCAGCTTATAAACATCATCTATTTCCTTGTCAATAATAAGGTCGTCGGTAACAAAGGTAGGCTCCATGGAATCGGACTCAACGGTCATGGGAATATATCCCAGCAAATTGGGGACGCCGTTATTCCCATCGGCTGAGAATACAAGAATTGTCACCAGCAGAGCAAACACAAGTATTATCCAGGAGATAACGGTAATAATTTTGTTTAACACTTTTCTCATTTTCGGAGCTGTTCCTTTCCCAATTGTCCTGCAGCAGCCTGACATTTATGTATTTTCGACAATCTCAAATTTCATACTCAGCTTCATGGTGCCGCCGATAATGTCATCAACACAGTCGGGATCGTTTCCCTCAAGCCAGATAACGACCGTGTATTTATCCTTTGCACGGGGCTGAAATTTATCATTTTTTGTGCTCATGACCACAGTTGATGACTCAAATTCCCTGTCGCAGTCGCTTTCCATACCGCTGCCGTTGGATTTGGTCTTGCCGTAAACCGTTTTTTCACCGTTTTTGTAAACAGCTATCCTTACCGCCTCATCAACGTTATTGGTAATATTCTCCATATACATGGCACCGTTGTAAGCGACCGTATCATCGCCCGAATTTATAAGATAAAACGTGTATGCAATATAATTGTCACCGTTGTGGACGCCGTTTATTTTGTCAACATTTTCGGGAATATCCTCACCGCTGATATTTGTCATATCATAGACAATATCTGCATTAAGGGTAGCTATGGAACGGTTATATTCGGGCGTTTCGGAAAGTGTAAGCCCCTGATTTATCATATCATACTTGTTGACCATTACCGTAAAGCTGCCGAATTTATCATAGAAATATGACACTGCATAGGCAATAGCCACAATAGCTGTCAGGATTATGAGCAGGATACTCAATATCCGTACAATGACCTTGTGCCGCTTTACCTCCCCCGCAGTACGCCGCAGAGTCAATATGTCTGCTGCTTTGCTGCGGCTGTCGGAGTACTCTTCTTCGTCAGCTAAGTCCTCGGTTTCAATTCTATCCTTTATCAAGCTCAGAACTCCATTCTCTTAGTATTGCTCCATCATTCTTTTCTTCGTATAAATCTGTCGGACATAAATTTGCCCGAAAAATCCAATGAGCTCTCGTCAGCTGTAAAATAATTGCAGCCCAGCTCATAAAGGCTGTCCGCCGCTTCCGCCGTTGAGATACCGGCTGCCACAGGCTCCGAACCGAGATCGCCTATCATGGAAAATATTGACCTTATGCAGTCATCGGAACGGTCATTTTCTCCCACTCGGCGGGTGATGCTATCGTTCAGCATAACATATTCCGCCCCGACCTCAGCCAGCTTGAAAAGCGGAACATTTTCTCCGTCCACACCCGTCAGCATGGTGTGATACCCTGCCTTGCGCAGCTGCTGCAGGGATTCAAAGCAGGTACTTCCGCCCTCGTCCATAACATAGGCAGGCAGCTCAAAGCATATTTTACTCGGCAGAGCACCCATCTTCCCCACAAATTCCCTGATAAGCCTTACGCAGTCCTTTCTGTTAAGCAGCCTAACGGGAATGACAACGGAAAGCCAGTCGAGATCTATCTCACGTTCGGCAAGCTTTTCAGCCGTTTTCAGAGCTTGCAGCAATGCCAGCTTGAAAACGGAAACGCACCTGTCATCGCTTTCGAGAACGGGCATAAACCGTTCGGGGAGAAGCACACCCATATCGGGCGAATTCAGCCTTATGCTGCTTTGATAAAAAACGGGCTGCTTTTCGGCAGATGACCATACCGCACGATAGCGCAGCTCAATGGCACGAACGCCGTCAACGGTTGCCTGTTCCTCCCGATTTTCAGCCATGCTTCTCACCTCCATATGCAGCCACCGGAATACTTTTATTATACTCCAATTACCGCTCTATGTCAACAAATTCCGACAAAAGCGGCAAAAAACAAAGGTAATACTATACAAATTCCGTCAGTCGGCTCTGTACAGTATTACCTAAATCAAATTATGTCATTACGGATTGGTATTTGTAGTGTTACCTTCGAATTCGCCAAGCGAGAACTGAAGGTCA
This sequence comes from Oscillospiraceae bacterium, assembly GCA_016302225.1. Taxonomy (GTDB): domain Bacteria; phylum Bacillota; class Clostridia; order Oscillospirales; family Ruminococcaceae; genus UMGS1889. The sequence continues at coordinate 20,210 of JAEDOB010000006.1, forward strand.
ATGTTCCAGCTCTGTCCCGAGGTAGCATCGGAGCAGAACTCACTCTCGCCCTCTATCCAAATGCGCACAACGAAATCCAGATAGCCGTATTTGTCAGTATCCGCATACGGTATCATCAGACCCGATTCCGCTCCTGCACCGTCAGTGAAATTATCGGCATCTGCTACAAAATCATTTACAACGGTTACGGAACCTCTTCCCGTTTCGCTGTTTACAGCCGTTCCCGCATTATAGTATTTATTATCAACGCCAAATATCTTAGTTGTGGACTTTGTACCTGTCGTAACCGGAACAAATGCAACTCTTACAGCCTTATACAGATTATCCGAAGGAGTTGGAACGATAGCACCCTTTTCATCTCTCTGCTGTATTTTCAGCTTGCAGTATATCTTACCCTCGCTTTCATCGCCCTTCGCCTTATTGGTTCTGAGGAAAACGGGAATATCGACATAGTAGCCTACTCTGCCCTCGGTTTCGATCTTAGGCGCTTCCTGACCTTCCGGAGTTTCGGTCAAGGTGCTCCTTAATTCAAGAAGTGCCATTTTCTTAGCATCTTCCGCAGTAGATGGAGTGTCAAGCTCTATCTTTACAAACTTGCTTGCTTTTTTACCGCCGTCACTTGCATTGGTCGCATCATACAGATTTACTCCATCAACAGATGAAGCAGGTCGTAACATACCTATTTTAGAGTAATAATCGCCAACAATAACAGCGCTTTTCCAGCTGTCGTCACCCATGCCCTCGTGTGTAGTTGCAGCTGTAATGGCATTACCGTTCACGCTTGCAAGAGCGATCTCCATACCCTCGCCCGCAGTTGCAGACATAGCAATGCCCGTCATCTCCACCTGCTTGTTCATGGTGAACCATGCGTATGTAGAGGTTGAAAGCATTACCGCAGACAATGCAAGCATAGCAGCCGCAGGGATTATCCTTTTTGCTGCAGAAAACTTATTTTCATCGGAACCCGATCTCATAATATCATCAGCCTTTCAGTAAAAAACCTTGTTGATTTTTCATATCGGACAAGCATACTATTCTTCACTGTATAGTATACTTCTTTTATCTTTATTTGTCAATAGAAAATCATAAATATAGTATGTCATATCTGCATATATTTAATGAATATCGTTATTACCGAAGCTTGATTTTGCACAATTTTCACACGGAAGTCAATTTATAAATTCTCCCAAAGAACCAAATTCTAATAGTAGTAAGGATAAACACACAAAAGCAGCCTCAAGCTCTCCAAAGAACATTATTTTAACAAATCCCACCAAAATGTAAAGCAGGGTAAAGAGGGTGGGGTGAAAGGAAAGGGGATTGCAAAGGGG
>JAEDOB010000169.1 GCA_016302225.1 Oscillospiraceae bacterium
GAAAGCTCGATAAATTCCAGATTGGGAAGACCTAAAATAGCGGCGTAGTCGTTGGAGGCAAGAGTTCCGCTCATGACCGCAAGACGCTTGATGTTGTTAAAGTCAACGCTGCCCCTTGCCTCGTCGATGGCAGACTGCAGCTGACCCTTTTCAAAGGATTCCACAATAATAGTACTCTCGTCCTTCTCGGCGGACGCAAACACGGAAAACAGCGGCAGGGCAATAAATCCCAGCACCATTACCGCACACATTATCAGAACAAAAACTCTTTTTCCCATGCTTTTTTCCTTTGCGGGATAATTGTTTTTCTTTTTACCGCTCATTTTGTTAAGCTCCTTTCGGGGTTGAATTTTCCTGCTTCCGCTATGCCCGTCCTATCGAACACCAGCGCAGCCGTTGTCAGGGGACGTTCCGCTGTTCTGTACTCCTTTATGACAGCCCTGCCTATTTCGTCCGCAACGTCCTTTGTGAGATTTTCCAAAGCGATTACCGATGATGATGAGGGTGCCAGGACTATGTATCTTTCGCCCAGCAGCTTGGACATTCTGGAGCGGAAATTGTTGCAGGCAATAAATGCCCCTGTAAACACGGGATATTTCGGCTCTACCTCAACGGCTTTCAGGTCGCTTCTCAGCCCCGTTTCGATAAATTCGCAGCTGTCCATAAGTCTGCACATATTCTTGTCGGCGGCGGAAACTGCCACTTCCTTCGGTACAGCCCATCTTTGCAGATATTTCTCGTCAAACAGCTTTATGTGCATATCGTCAACGGTGCAGACAACTACCTTTTTCAGTCCTGCGGCAAAATCCGCACTGACCATATGCTCTGTGACCTCCTCCTCGGGCAGCAGGATATATCTGAGAAATGCCTGACCGTTGGTAAAGGACACCATTCTTGATTCCGCCTCGGCTTCTTTTTGAAGGCGTACAACTATGCGTTCTATTTCGTCCGCCGAAATGTCCTCGAAATCACGATAACCCGACATATCCGCCTTAAATGTGACATGATTGTCGGTTATTTCAAAGACGTCGCCGTTTCTGGAAACTATCTTCATTCCCAGCCGTTTCAGGACGTTTTTCAGTTCTTTTGTTAATCTATCCGCATACAGCATCGGGGGCTGTCCTCCTTGCATTGTCATATATAACCATTATAACATATTTATTCCTGTTTTACAAGAAGAAATTTAAAAAACAGAAGGAGTTGTCATATCATATTTTCACTGCGATAAATTTCTTCCACCTTATCCTTGTTTGCCATAAAAATATCCACGATGTCGGGGTCAAAATCCTTTCCCCGTCCCTTTTGAATAATGTCGTAGCATTGTTCAAGGGGCATTGCGTCACGGTAGCAGCGTTTTGCGGAAACGGCGTCGAACACGTCCGCAACTGCCATTATACGGGCACAAAGGGGAATATCTACCCCGCTGAGTCCGTCGGGGTAGCCCTTGCCGTTCCATTTTTCGTGATGATACCTTGCCACCTGAAACGCCATGCTTTCGTAATCGTCATTATAAAGATGCCCGAATGTGTCCTTGATTATCTTGCCGCCGATAACGGGGTGCTGCTTCATTGTTGCAAACTCTTCGTCGGTAAGCTTGCCGGGCTTTTGCAGGACAGCATCGGGAATGCCTATTTTGCCTATGTCGTGCATAGGTGCGGACTGGTCCATATTGTTGAGAAAGTCCCTTGTTATGATGTTTTTGTACCGCTCGTCATTTCTCAGCTTTTCGGCGATAAGGCAGGCGTATGCGGAGGAACGCTTGATATGTCCGCCTGTGCTGTCGTCCTTGTTTTCGACTAGGGTGGCAAAGCCCATTACCATTTCACGGTGATAATGCTCCAGCTCAAGGATAGACGGGTTTTCCATATTCAGGTAAATGCTGAGCGTAGCCATAACGATTGCAACGCAGGTCACCAAGGATTCGGGGAATATGAGCTGAACGGTCATTACCCCGACTATGAATACAATGGAGGTGTAGATGTTTATCTTTTTCCTTTTCGGGATATACCTGTGATTTATGATGATAATTGCGGCGGTCAGCAGACAGTACACCGCAGCCGCTCCAAAGCAGATGTATACCGCAGTTCCCATGGAATAGTTTGTGTATCTGCCCTCCATAAATTCCACACGGGGCATAAATAATACGGTAAGCATTGCCGACGCTGCACCCGGCAGAATATATATCCATTTGTGCTTTTTAAGTCCCACCGTTACCGAAAGCCAGTAGAGAAACAGCAGTATAACATATAATTCGTAGGACAAAAACATTCCCAGATGCAGCATGAGATTTACCGTCCTCGGTACGGTATCAAGGAAATTTACCGTGCAGGCGGTTATGCCGTCAAACAGCACTGCTATTTCCGAAACTATATACAGAGCACTGTAAAGTGGGTTGCAGTTGGATTTTTTCGTTACTTTGTTCAGCCGTTCGCCCTCGATTATGTATAATATTCCCACGTAAACCAGCACAAGCAAGGCTGTTATCTGTGTTTTAGCATATTGCAGAATTTCCATAATATCACCTTTCCCTAAAGTCCGAAAAACTCTCCTTTATGCCATTATACCACATAAAAAGGCAGATTTCAACAAAAAAATTTCGCCCGCCTTTTTTCGGCGGACGAAACTTTTGAATTTCATAATATTACAATCTCAAAAATAATAATTTTGTAGGGGCGGGGTTTCCCCGCCCGCAGATTACCAACGTTTTGATGGTAAATGCGGGACGGGAAACCAAAGCTATGCTTTTTCCCCTACAAGTATGTTATTGCAATTATCAGGTTTTATCCGTTTTATCACAGTAAGCCAGTCCCAGACCTACCGTAGACATATAGCATCTGCCGTAAACGTTCATATCACCGATAACGAAATCGCCGTTGCCGGGACCGCCGAACATATGCTGATCGTCGTTTACTCTAACCCAGCTCTTGCCCTCGTCCTCGGACATCCAGAGGTTTCTGTCAGTGCCTTCCTCGGTAACGGGAACGCCCCACATGTAGATAACGTAAGGGTCGCTTTCGGTCTTGCCGATACCCACGCCTACCGCATCGCAAAGCTTAACGGTGTCAATTCTTGTGAATGTGCTGCCGTGGTCGGTGGAAACGTTCAGACCGTTGATGGTGCTGTAAACCATGCCCTCAATGTCCGCACAAACGGCAAATCTGCTGTGGTCGCCCATGCCGTTGACGGTCTGCTTAAAGGTCTTTCCGCCGTCGGAGCTTACATAGAATGAGCCCTTGCCGCTTGCGTAAACATAGTCGGGATTTACGGAATCGCCTCTGATACTGAGGTTGCCCATAATGCCCTCGCACTTAGCCCATGTTTCGCCCCTGTCGGTGGTGTAGTATGTGGAATGGAGGTTTTCGGGGCTGTAAATGATAGTGCCTCCGTCGGCTGTTACGCATATCTTTCCGCCTGTGGGGATCTTGCCCTCCTCGGGGGAATTTTTCACCTTAGACCAGCTGTCGCCGCCGTTTTCGCTGTAAAGAATGGTCAGCTCCTTTTCGTTGTTGCCGCATTTTACCCAAACGTCATGGTTTGCTCCCGCAACGTCAATTCCCGTAGTTGTGCCCACTGCATAGGTGTGGAGTCTGCCAAGCTTGAAAATGTCGCTGTGGTCATAGCCGTCGTAGTCGCCGATAGCGGTAACAAGATTTCCGCCCTTAACGCTGACAGCGTCCAGAGGAACGGTTTCCTCAATGCCGTATGCGTTGAAATAGAACTTGGGAGCGTCGTCCCAGATATTGTCGCAGGCGAAAACGCCGTTGCCCGAGGTCACCATAAGCCTGTCGGGATTGTAGGGGTCAAGGAGCAGGCAGCCGCACCAGTGGATAGCATAGTTAGTTATCCATTCGCAGCCGTTGTTGTCCATCTGCATGGTTCCCATATCGTTGAGAAGGCTTGTCCAGGTCTTGCCGCCGTCTGTGGTGAAGTAGAAATCATCGCCGTATGCGCCGTTTGCCTGCTTTTCCCATCTGTTAATGGTGCAGGCTACCATTTTGTTGGGATCGTCGGGGTGAACCACAACATCGGCAATAGGATTGTCCTTCGGGGTAATGTCGGACATTTTTTCGGTTGACGGGTCATAGATGTAAAGTCCGCCGAAGCCGGGGTTCCAGGGACCTTCCGCATTGCCCGCCGTAATAAGCAGCTTGCCCTCGCTGTTCATCTTCATTCGCATGGGCATATACTTTTCCTTGGGCATTTTGTCGGGAAGCTCAGCCCATGTAACGCCGCCGTCCTTGGAAACGAAGATGTTGTTGGTTTTCTTGGAATCCTCGGAGATAGCAGCATAAACGGTGTCTGCCGTCTTATTGTCGTAAACTATGGAGCATACGCCTGTTGCGTTTCCCGTGGACTTAACGGGGAAATCAACAGCCGCCCAAGTCATACCGCCGTCTGTGGAGCGGATAACGCCGCCTGTTCTTCCGCCGCAAAGAATGTTCTTGCCGTTGTTGGGGTCAACTGCGATACGTTCGCCGTTCTGCCTGCCCATGCCGTTTCCGTGGGCGGTGATAAGATTGGTCACTTCCACCTGAGTGAAGCTGTCGCCGTAGTCGTGGGAAACAAGGATAGCCGTCTTGCCGCCGCTGAAATATGAACAGCCTGCCAGCATATAGACGTTGTTGGGAGATGAGGGGTCAACTGCCAGACCGTCAATGGAAAGCAGTCCTCTGTCGGGCTCGCTGATGTTGTAGGAAAGGCATTTCCAGCGTTTTTCCTCCTCATTCCAGCGGTATGCGCCGCCAACGTCCGTTCTTGCGAAGAACAGGTTCTGTTCAGTGGGGCAGGAGATAAGTCCCGTAACGAATCCGCCGCCGCCCATAAACACCTGACCGTATGTCCAGTCGGGGTTTACATAGCCGAGGTCTGCGGACTGTATTTCCGCAGCGGTGGTTTCAGCCGCCTCGGCAGACGTTTCCCCGTTGTCGCCGCTGTCCGATTTGCAGCCTGTCAGGGAAAAGACACTCATCATTACGGCAGCCGCCAAAGCCGCCGCTTTTTTCATTCTGAGCTTCATAGATTTCTTCCTCCATATAATTTTGTATTCGATTACATATGCTTACCCACATAGGGTATTTTTCTAATTATACTCCGTATTTTTCGGAATGTCAATGATTATTATGTAAACTCAAATAACGTCACAGATTAATTTCTATGCTTGTAGGGGACGCATCCCGTCCCGCAGTTACGAACTACTTTTCAATATTCAGTAAAATATCTATCTCACCGAAATCGCAACGGTAAGGAGTAAAGCAACAAACAAAA